>CAZIPU010000009.1:0-25088 GCA_964541005.1 uncultured Syntrophales bacterium
TCCGCTCTCCCGGTTTCATTTTACACGGAAGCCCTTTTTTCGCAACCATGGATTCTGCGGTGTCGAGGGGTCACAATTCCGGATTCCGAACTTGCCCGGCGTTCTCATCCCGAATGCCGCAACGTTGATTCAGTGATTTCTGATGTCATTTCGAGGCACATGAGGGGGAAAGTAAAAAAACAAGAGTGATTCAAAAGGAAAAGACAGAAAAAAGAGGAGGGGTAACCGGATCGGTTACCCCTCTGCTGATTGTTAAATCGTTTCCGTCAAGACAGTAAGACTTGGCTTACCATGAATAAGCCACACCGGCGTTAACCACGCAATCATCATCGCCCGCATAGCTGAAACCGGCCTTGAAGATGGCGTTATCGTAAATCCGGACGCTGCCGCCTAACGACAGTGCGGTTTCGCTCTTAAAGTATCCGGTGCCCGCGCCGATGGAGAACCGCTTCCCCGTATCGACCTGGGGAATGGCTGCCAGTGCGGCGGCCATGGCGGTCCCCCTGTAGACATCCTTGTTGAGATCCGTCTTCATTTTATCAATCGAGGCAATCGCCGCATCCAACTGGCCCTTGTTGACGGCGTCCGTCGGAGCCACGCCCGCCGCAACGCCGGTGATCCGCACATTGTTCAAATGGGCACCGGTATTGTTGAGGGTCAGGGTGGAGCCTCCGCCCGTCATAACGGTGTCGGTGGGATTAACCATGACACTGTTCGCGCCCGCCTGCAGGGTCACGGCACCTGCGCCGGCATTCGTACTGCCAATCGTGGTGGCCAGGCCTGCGGCATTGGCCGTGTTGATCGTTACCGCCGATCCGACGATATCGACAGCACCGGTCGTATTGCCGATGTTCGTGTTGTCCGTCGTCGTGGTGTTGATATTGGTCGTACCCGTAATGTTATTGGTCAGACCGGCGATGGTGTTGGTGGCGGTGGCGGTCATCGTGTTATTCGCACCGATGATCGTGTTGGACATTCCCGCAGCACCAAGGGTGGTCGTCGAATTGGCCTGATCCAGGTTGAACATGTCAACGCCGTTGATGGCGATATTGTATTCATTTTCACCCAGGGTTTCCACCGTAGAAGAGGTTCCGCCGGTCAGCGTCGTCACGGTGGGACCGATGGTCAGGCCGTGTGCCGGTTGGCCGGAGACGCTGTTGAGCAGGGTAACGGTGTTCCCATCAGCACTGATATCCAACCCCGATGCGTTTGCACCGCTGGTCACACCATGCAGGGAAAGGGCGCCGTTGTTGTGAACATCTAAACCCTGTCCGGCCGCCGTCAATGCCGTAAGGCGCGTATCGGTCGCCGTGACGTTCGAACCACCGTTCACGTGCATGGTGGCCGAATTGTTCTGTAGTACCATATCGGAATTGGCGCCGGACACGGAGCTGATCGTCGTGCCGGTCATGACGTTGGTATTTCCGGTAATATTGTTCGTACCTGTCGTGGCGTTGGCCGTGATGTTGTTTACGCCGTTGGCGCCGGTTGCCGACAGGGTATTCGACTGATTATCCGCATTGGCCGAAATGGTGTTGCTGCCGGTCTGAGCGGTAATCGTGTTATTCACGTTGCCCGTGATGACGTTCGATCCGGCGGTGGCCGTGATCGCATTGTCGCCCGTCGCCGTCTCGATCGTGTTGCCCGTCTGGGCCGTGATCGTGTTGGCGCCGGTTACCGCATCGATGGTATTGTTCACCTGGCCGGTAATGGTGTTGCTGCCCGTCTGGGCGGTGATCGTGTTATTCACGTTGCCCGTGATGACGTTCGATCCGGCGGTGGCCGTGATCGCATTGTCGCCCGTCGCCGTCTCGATCGTGTTGCCCGTCTGGGCCGTGATCGTGTTGGCGCCGGTTACCGCATCGATGGTATTGTTCACCTGGCCGGTAATGGTGTTGCTGCCCGTCTGAGCGGTGATCGTGTTATTCACGTTGCCCGTGATGACGTTCGACCCGGCGGTGGCCGTGATCGCATTGTTGCCTGTCGTCGCCGTCATCGTGTTGCCCGTGCCGCCGGTAATCGTATTGGTCGTCGATGCCGTGATGTTGTTAGCCGAACCAGTCATGGTGTTGGTCGTCGTTCCCGCAACACCAAGCGTGGTCGTCGAATTGGCCTGATCCAGATTGAACATGTTCGTGCCGTTGATTGTAATATTGGCGTCGTCATCGTTCAGAGTAAGGACGGACGAAGATGTCCCGCCTGAAAGGGTGGTGCTGGAAGCACCAATGGTCAGGCCGTGTGCCGGTTGACCGGAAACGCTGTTGAGCAGGGTAACGGTGTTGCCATCAGCACTGATATCCAACCCCGACGCATTTGCACCGCTGGTCACACCATGCAGAGAAAGGGCGCCGTTGTTGGTGACCGAAAGACCCTGGCCAGCATCGGTCAGAACGGAAGCGGTCGTGGTGTTCAAGGTCAGCGTCGACGTATCAGTCAGGTTGCCGCCGGTTACGGTTGTTGTGGTACCATTTGCCGTTAAACCCATGCCGCCGTTGTTGACTACCGAGGCCAAGGACCCTGCCAGAACTGCCACGGCATCATTTCCGCCTGTATTGCCGGCTATTCTAACACCATAGGTGCCACCTGTGCCGTTAATCGTTGTACCCGTAGTGGTGCCCGTACCGGTGATTGCCGTGCCCGTCGCACCACCGGCTGCATTGACCACAACCGTATTCACGCCGCCGGCCGCATTTTGAAGGGTCGTCGCACCGGTAACCGTGTTCGTCGACGCCGACGAACCAATGCTGGTATTGCCACCGGCCGTACCGATGGCCGTAGCCGCCGTGCCGGTCGTGTTGATGTTGGTCGTACCGAGGACCGTATTGGTCCCGGTAATATTGTTGGTACCGCCCGCCACACCGATATTGGTTGTTGCCGCGCCGGCCGTGTTGATGTTGGTCGTGCCGGTAATGGTGTTG
The DNA here is from genome assembly GCA_964541005.1 of uncultured Syntrophales bacterium. Taxonomy (GTDB): domain Bacteria; phylum Desulfobacterota; class Syntrophia; order Syntrophales; family JAAYKM01; genus JAAYKM01. The sequence continues at coordinate 2,919 of CAZIPU010000009.1, forward strand.
GTACCGGTAGCCGTCATCGCGTTATTCAGGCCGGTGATCGTGTTCGCCGAAGAACCTGCATTGCCGATCGTGTTTGTGCCGCCAAGAACGCTCACGGTATTGAGGCTGTTGCCGATGGTGGTCGCCCCGGTACTGGTACCGGTATTAATGCTGGTGGCGTTGTTGACGCTGGCATTGATGGTGGTCGTGCCTTCAATTGTGTTGGAACCGCCTGCCTGACCGATATTAACCGCTGCCGCATCAACTGTGGCAATGTTGGTCGTTAAGCCACCCGTCGTGTTGATATTGGTCACCCCACCTGAAATGTTCGCCCCGGCATTAAGATTGGCCGTTCCGGAGGAGACGACCAAAGTGCCGCTCGTCACGTTTACGCCGCCGGCGACGGAAATTCCGTTTGTCACGCTTAACGTATTCGCACTGAGCGAACCACCTGAAACGGTAAGCCCATTTGTCACCGTCAATGAACCGTTCACTTGCGTGGAATCAGAGTTGTTATTGCCCAGGGTCGTACTACCGTCAACCTGCAAGTTCCCGGCCGTGGTTACATTGCCTGTTCCATCCTGTACTGTAAAAGCCGTGCCGTCCACGGCGATTCCTCCGTTCAGACTGGTCGCCCCCGCAACGGTCAGGGTCCCCGTCGTGGCCACATTGCCCGAGGTATCCGCAACTGTGAAGCCATCCGCGGTAATACCCCCATTCGCGGTAAGACCCCCGCTCAAGGTGGTCGATCCGCCGACGCTCAGGGTACCGGTCACCGACGTCGTATCCGTAACGGCATCACCCAAAGTTGTATTACCGTCAACGTTCAGGTTGCCGGCGGTCCAAACGTCTCCATTGTCTACTGCATCACCTTGAACCGTAAAGACGTTGCTGGTCCCGTTATTGACGACCAGATCAGCGCCCGTCGCCGGTAAAACCCCCAGCATGCCCGCCAAGCCTGTGGCAATTACAAAGCTACTAACTGTCTTAAAAACGTTTTTCTTCATTCATTCTCCTCCTTCCGCTCCTCATTTTCGAAACATTCTTCGCATGATCCCCCGTTTCGCGTATCATCTAATCGCAGGGGAAAAGACTTCTTCCTGTCCGATTTTCCCCCATCTATCAAACGGACGTATCCCCTTTTCCCCCTTTCATTTTCTTTGAACCACGATGGCTATTGTATGATTTCTTTTTTGATCGAAACGCACCCGGCACCGGCTGGCATCAGGAAAATCCGGGTGCTCACACCGGCATCCAGGATGGCAATATTTTTCGCCACGACACCGCTTACCTTCAGGTTCGCGAAATTTGACTTGGCTACAGCGTTACAGTTCTGGGGCCAGTAAACGACGGTTTCGTACATGCCGCCGCAGCCATTGGCCTGGTTCGGTGCAAAACTCGCGCTCGCATAGGCAAAAGTGCTTGCCGAAGTCGGAATTTCCATGGAGACGGAAAACATCTGCTGATCCGGATTGGCAGGAGGTACGAAGAGAAAAGCACCACTTCCCTTGGTCCCGGCAGTAAGGAAATTGGTCACCTGGTTGATGCGTCCGGCGCAGGTTTTCACGCCGGCATTAAACGCCGCCTGGGTGACGCCGTTGATAACCGGCTTGGCCTGGGTCGTCACAGACGCGGCAGGCGTCTTGGCGGAAGCTTTCTGCGATGTTTTGGTTTCCGCTATTGCCCCTGGGGATAAAAGCAGGCAGAGGAAAAAGACAAGGAGAAGAAGTGGAATCCGTAAACAGTTCAAGGTCTGAAAATTGCTCATGTCTCTCGTGAAATGTCGAATATTACCAGATCCGCTGCAGTAAAGCATTTGGGCACCCCCCTAGTTCTTTGAAAGATAATTTTCCGGAAGAACAGGCCCTGCTTAGGTAGGACAATGTGATGCTTTTCACAGAAGCCAGGTATTAATACTCATATCGTTGCCTGTTGTCAATAAAAAGATCCCTTCTGAAGGGAAAAATGATTTGAAAAATGGCAACCTCCGACAAAGTGATACCGGGAAAAGTATTCCCGTTGCGAATGAGAGTGCCGTTTTTATTTCTTAAAGTTATTTGACAGAGAATCGGCCAGGATGTAGAAGTAATCAGGTAATTGATATACCTGTAAATTACCGGCATCATGACGGGAAGCAGCTTTTAAGATCTGACAAGGTCAGTTGTTTCCGTTACTTATTACACCGGCAATTGAATAGATCAATTCCCGTCATTCCGTCGGAAGACGGAATCCAGAATGAATTTGGCTGGATGCCGGATCGAGAGACTGTGTCCTGTTTCGTAATATATTGTCCGAACTCATTCTGAGCAAAGCGAAGATTCTAATTATCTCGGTATGTTACAATCAAGAGATTCTTCGGCTGACGCCTCAGAATGACATTGCGGCACAGCCTCCGAGTCCGGAATATTTGTTTGCCGATGTAATAATAAAGGTGATTTGATCATGATTCCCTATTGCAGAAAGGAATCATGATCGATAAGCTTCCGCATTGGAACCGCAAATACGATCTTGCGTGAGGCGTTGAATTCAGCGAGCCAGAAAATACCATGGATATCCTCTATTTCGATAATGCCGCCACAACCTGGCCCAAACCGAAGCAGATGCTGGAAGCGATGATCCGCTACCAGGAAACGGTGGGGGCAAGTCCCGGACGTTCCGCCCATCGCCTGTCCATCGAAGCGGCGCGGATCGTCTACGATACCCGGGAAGCGGCGGCGGAACTCTTCGGCATCGATGATCCCTTCCGGGTCGCCTTCACCAAAAATGCCACGGAGGGCCTGAACATCGCTATTCAGGGGTTGCTGAAACCGGGAGATCATTGCATCACCTCCGGCATGGAGCACAACTCCGTCATGCGCCCTCTGCGGGCTATGGAAGCGAAAGGCATTGAGATATCGATCATTCCCTGCCGGACTGACGGAACCCTGGATCCGGCCGACGTAGAGGCGGCCATCCGGCCCCAGACGCGGTTGATCATTCTCATCCATGCCAGCAACATCACGGGGACCCTCATGCCTGTCGCTGAAGTGGGAGCCCTGGCCAGGCGTCACGGCATTCCCCTTCTTGTCGACGCGGCCCAGACGGCGGGAGCGGTTCCGATCGACGTCGAGGCCATGAACATCGACCTGCTGGCTTTCACGGGTCACAAATCCCTCTTCGGTCCCCAGGGAACGGGGGGGCTGTACATCCGCAAAGGACTCGATGAAAGAATCGCCCCTCTCATGATGGGAGGGACGGGAAGCCGGTCGGAATTCGAGGAACAGCCCGATTTCATGCCCGACAAGTATGAATCGGGAACCCAGAATGCCATCGGTCTGGCGGGATTGGCAGCGGGGATCGGTTTCATCCGTGCCGAGGGAGTCGATGCGATCCGTGAAAAGGAAATGGCTCTGGCGAAGGCCTTTCTGGAAGGCGCCGGGGTGCTGAAGGGGATTCGTCTTTACGGTCCGCCGGATGTGGGAAAAAGAACCGCGGTGGTATCCTTCAACATCGATGGCATGGTGCCTTCCGAAACGGCCATGCGCCTCGATGAGGATTACGGAATTCTCTGCCGTCCCGGCCTCCATTGCGCGCCCCTGGCCCATCGCACGGTGGGGACGTTCCCCCGGGGGACGGTCCGGTTCAGTTTCGGCTATTACAATACGCTCGATCAGGTTCAGGAAGCCCTCAAAGCCCTGGAGGAAATCAGCCGGGGATCTCTACGTTAAACAAAGGAAGGGAAACGACATGGCAAAGGAAATTGATGCGCGGGGTCTGGCCTGCCCGCAACCGGTTATTCTGACGAAAAAGGCCCTCGAAACGGAAAAAGAAGTCATTGTTTTCGTCGATAACGATATCGCCGTGGAGAATGTGAAACGCCTGGGCACCAACATGGGCTGTACCGTCACGGTGGAGCAGAAAGACACAAACACGTTCCGCCTTGATCTTCTGAAATCTCCGGATGCCTGCGCCGTGGCCGTAGAGGAGGCCCTGTCCCTGCCGGCGGCCGGCCCCCTGGTGGTGGTCATCGGTGAAAACCGCATGGGGCGGGGAAACGATGAACTGGGCTACATCCTCATCCGGAGCTTCATCCACACCCTGCTGTCCCTGGATCCCCTGCCGGGGTACCTCATCTTTTTCAACACGGGGGTGAAGTTGGTAGTTCGCGATTCGGACGTTCTGGACGATTTGCAGGAACTCGAAACCAAAGGGGTAAAGCTGATCGTCTGCGGCACCTGTACCAATTTTTTTGACATTTCGAAGGATATCGCCGCAGGAAGTATCTCCAACATGTACGATATTGTGGAGACCATGAAAAAAGCGGGAAAGATTATCGCACCGTAGGCACTTTGTCTTGCAACACGGCGTTGCTTCTTCACCGCATCCTCTGCAACATGGCAAAGCAACCTGCCTTGTGATAACAAGGCTGTGTAAACCTTAAAACAAGGATCACGACCCAATATGGATCTGCCGGAAAACTTCGACGTTGTCTTATTCCACTGTGTTACCCACGCCATGAAGGCGGAAAAGGTGCTCAAGGCCGCAGGGATTACCATCAAGCTCATTCCCGTTCCGAAACATATCAGTTCGGACTGCGGTGTCTGTCTGCGCTTTCCCCATGATCAAAAACAATCCGTAGCGGCGACGCTCGAGGGCCAGGTCGAGGTCCGGGAAATCCGGCCGCTCTGCTGAAATTCGCCTGTTCGGTCTGCCATCCCATCTCACCTACCCCTTGGAAGATGTGTTTCAATGGGTATACCAGTCGTTCCCGTGGTCCTATTTGTCGTTCCGACCGCAGGAAAAAATCTTAAAGATAAGTTATTTCATCGTATTCAGATTTCTCGTATTCGCTCAAAATGACATCTTTGCGATGATGACACCGCCCCTTGACGGCAGGTTCAGCGGTCATGCCGGCTTACGGAAGCTGTGCCGTCATGACATTTTCGTCCACTCGTAAAGGAGGATTGCCGCCGCCTGGGGCAGGCTCAGGGATTCGGCGTCTCCCCGGCGGGGAATGCACCAGTTTTCATCCGTCTTATCCAGCAGGAATTCCGGCAGACCGTGGCTCTCACTTCCCAGGAGAATGGCCGAGGATTTATCGACGGGATGCGGAGGAACACCTCCCCGGACGTTCGTTCCGATGAGGGTATAACGCTTCTGCAAGCGCGGCAGCAGGTCCCGGAAGTCGAGGCCATCGAAAAGCCGGAGATGAAAGAGGCTTCCCATGGACGTCCGAATGACCTTGGGATGGGTAAAATCGACGGATCCTTCGCTGAGCAGCACGGTTTCGATACCGAACCAGTGGGCTGAGCGCAGGATCGCCCCGAGATTCGAGGGATTACCCACCTGATAGAGAAGCAGCCGTCGGCCTTCGCCGCCCGGGATACCTTCCCGGCCGGAACGGGCCGGGAAGGTCATGAGTACGGCAATGCCCTCGGATTCCTTGTCCTGGCTCACCCGCTTCCACTCCGAGTCGGACAACGCGAAGGTCTTCTTCTCTTCCATCGCGGGCAACAGGCCTGCCAGGGTTCGGGCCTTCGCTTCCCGGATGAGGAAATAGTCGATCTGCCAGTCACTTCGGAGAGCCTCCTGCACGACCTTGATCCCCTCGGCAAGAAAGCATCCTTCCCTCCGGCGGATCTTGGCCTGATCCAGGCCGGCCAGAAACTTGAGTTGCCCCTTCGACGTTTTCAGAAACAAGAAATATCTCCCCTCAAGATTGGTGAAGCCGCAAAAAGTAGGAAAAAGTCTATTTTGTCATTCCGGGCAAGCTTAGCGCGACCCGGAATCCAGCATTTTCAATCAGTTAAGAATGCCGAATCAAGGGGCTGTGTCGCGACTGGTATTTTTGTCATTATGGCACAGTCTCCAAGTCCGGCATGACAGCCTGACCCACTTTTTACAAGGCCATCTTGAAATGACCCGTTCGTAATTTTACGATCGCAACCGGCTTTGCTGAAGATCAAAGCTTTTTTAGCAGATCCTGAGCCGCCAGATGAATCGGATCCCAGGAGGGACTGAAGGGCGGCGCATAGGCCAGATCGAGGTAGGCCACCTCGTCCAGGCCCAACCCGGCCCACAGAGCGCATGACAGGGTGTTGATCCGGCTCACGGCGCCGGCTTCCCCGATGGCCTGGGCCCCCAGGAGCTTACCTGTCGACTGATCGGCGATGAGTTTCATCCCGACGGCGCTGTTTCCCGGCATCGATCCGGCAATGGCGTTGCCCCAGACAATGGTGCTGACGGGATGGAAACCCGCCTGGAACGCTTCCCGTTCGTCGATCCCCGTCGCCGCCATTTCCAGGTTGAAAAGCCGGAAGGACTGGGCGGCAACGATTCCGGGAAAGATCATGGGCGACCCTCCAATATTGCGTCCCGCGACCCGTCCCTGCTTGTTGGCGATATCCCCCAGGGGAATATGAACCCAACGCCGGCTCACCCGGTTGAACACTTCGCAGCAGTCCCCCACGGCATAGATATTTTCCAGGGGGGTCTTCTGGGAGAAATCGACCTGGATGGCCCCGGTCTTTCCCAGGGGTATGCCCGCATCTGCCGCCAGTTGCACATCCGGCTTGACGCCGATGGCCAGAATCAGGAGGTCCACCGCCAGTTCCCCCGCCGTCGTGCCCAGGTGAAGTCGGCCGTCGCTTCCCTTTTCGATCCGTTCTGTTTTGGTACCCGTCAGGGTCTTCACACCGTTCTGATCGAGTTCCTCCTGGGCCCGTTTCGAGAAAGCCGGATCCCAGCGGGTAACCGGCAGGGTCCCCATGTTGATGATCGTCGTTTCGATATTGCGGAGCCGCAGGTTCTCGCACATCTCCATGCTGATGAACCCGGCACCGATGATGGCCGCGCTCCGGACGGGTTTCATGTCGATATAGGACTTGATCCGGATGGCATCGTTCAGGCGCTTGAGAGTAAATACCCCTTCCATGTCCTGGCCGGGAATGCCCGGCAGAATGGGAATCGTCCCCGTCCCGACGGCAAGGATGTCGTAGTTTATCGTTGACCCGCCCGCAAGCCGTACGAAGGATCCCTTCGTATCGATCCGTTCGACGGGCGTCCGGATCAGAACCTCGATACCGCTATCCCGGAAACGTTCCGGCGTCCTCGCCACCAGCTTGTTTTCATCCTGAATTACATCGCCGATGTAATAGGGCATCGGTCAAGCCGCAGTGGATACGTAGTCCCCCTGTTCGATCATGACGATGTCGAGGTTCGGATCCCGTCGCTTTGCCTCCGCCGCGACGGATGCCCCACCGGCACCGCTTCCGATGATGACCAGCTTTTTCCCCATGGTTGTTTCCTCCTTTCCATGAAGTGATGAGGTGATGTTATTCCTTCCAGCCGACTCCAAGACGCCGGCCGGATCCGCTTTTCGTTCCGCGGACGATCCAGATCACGGCGCCGCTCAGAATCATGATAAAGCAGAGCATCTGCCCCATGCTGAAAGGTCCCAGGACGAATCCCAGCTGGGCATCGGGTTCCCGGACAAACTCGATGAAGAAACGGACGGCCCCGTACCCGATCAGGTACAGGGCGGCCAGAAAACCTTCGAACGGTCTTTTTCCCCGTAATAACCACAGCAGGGCGAACAGGACGATCCCCTCGAAAAAGGCTTCGTAAAGCTGGGAGGGATGGCGAAGCAACCCCGCCTGGTCGGCAGGGAAGTACATCCCCCAGGGCACATCGGTTGCGCGGCCGTAGAGTTCGCCGTTGATGAAGTTTCCGATCCGCCCGAAGGTGTAACCGAGAGGGATGACGGGGATCAGGAGATCGATAAAACGCCAGAAGGGTATCTTCGCCTTCCTGCAGAACAGGACCGTCGCTGCAAGAAAGCCGATGAGGCCCCCGTGATAGGACATGCCGCTGATACCTGTGAAGCGGATGCCGTTTGAGAATTCAAAGGGCAGAAAAATCTCCAGGGGATGGGCCATGTAATAACCGAAGTTGTAAAAAAGAACGTACCCGAGCCGCCCGCCTAAAATCACCCCGAGAATGGCCCAGATGAAGTAATCCTGAATCGTTTCGGTTGTGAACCCGTAGTTTTCCTTCCTGATCCGGTAACTGACCAGGAGATAAACCAAGCCGAAAGCCACGAGATACATGAGGCTGTAATACCGGAGCTGGAAAGACCCTATCTCCAATAGATTCGGATTGATATGGAAGGGGAGATGCTGCCAGCCGCTCATCCCGTTGTCCTCTCTCAGTACGGATTGCCCTTCAATTCCTCAACGTAGAGCTGGGCCGCATATGCCGCCGTGGCCCCGTCGCCGCAGGCCGTGACGACCTGCCGGAGCAGTTTCTGTGTACAGTCGCCGCAGGCGAAGATCCCCGGGGCCGAGGTCCGCATGTCCCGGGAAACGATGATGGCCTTATCATCAGCCAGCTCGGCATGACCCGCCACCAGCTCACTGTTGGGAATCAGGCCGATGAAAACAAAGACCCCCGCGGTGGGCAGGTCCCAGGTTTTTCCGGCGTCCCGGACGTCCCGCAGACGGACGCCGGTTACGGTTTCCTCTCCGGTCACCTCTTCGACAACGGCATGCCAGGCAAAGGCGATCTTCTCATTGGCCAGGGCCCGCTGTTGAAGGATCGCTGCCGCCCGCAGTCGGTCCCGGCGATGGACAATGGTCACCTTCGAGGCAAAGTGAGTAAGAAACAGGGCTTCCTGAACGGCCGTGTCGCCACCGCCGACGACCACCACCTCCCGGTTCCGGTAAAAGGGTCCGTCGCAGGTGGCACAATAGGAGACGCCACGCCCGGTGTAACGTTCTTCCCCGGGAACCGCCAGTTTTCGCCAGTGGGCGCCCGTCGCGACGATCAAGGCCAAAGCCTCGAATGATTTCTCCCCGGAACGGACGGCCCACCCCTTGATCCCGGCCCATTCCACGGGTTCCAAACCTGAACAGTCGGCTTGGATCACCTGCAGACCGAACTGGACAGCCTGCTTCCGAAACTTCTCGACGATCTCAAATCCGCTCGTTCCCTCGGGAATTCCCGGGTAATTCTCGATCCAGTCCGTCACGGTGATCTGGCTGACCGTGGAGGCTCCTTCGATCAGCAGTGCCTTCAGATTTGCCCGGGCGGCATAGAGTCCCGCCGTATATCCCGCCGGCCCCCCGCCGATAATAATCACATCAAAAACCATTTCCGGTATGCGCTGCTCAGACATGTGTCCTTCTCTCCTCTTGTCAATCGTTTAGCTTTCGAAAACCGGGAAGAGTCGGCGACCGCCTCTCTCATGATCATCATGACAAGGCTACCCTGACTTTCCCTTCGTCTCCTTCTTTTTCGCTTTCAACAGGGCCTTTGTTTCTTTCTTTCGTAATTTCAATGCGGCATCCTTGACCTGCGATTCCACCAGCCGTTCCTCCTGAAATTTCCTTTCCCCCGCCGGCTCCGGTGGATAATGGATTTGCCCATCTTCCGAAGGGCGAAGCGTTTCACGCTGATCCGTTCTTCTTCGCCTGAACCAACCGATGACCTGCTGGGCGAAGGATTTTCCGAACTGGCCGATAAAACCGGCCACCAGGACGATCACGACCCATTTGATGATCTTCCAGGTGAAAATGTCGGGTATATCCATCTTGGATGCCCTCCTGCCGTGTTTAGGAATACATGATTCCGCTGTCGTTGACCACTGAATTTTTCGGGTGTGACGACGAAGTTGGAAAGGAACAAAAAAAGGGAAAAGCAAAAATGCCCTTCCCCTTTTTTTATCAAGTTGTGCAGGGTTGATCGAAAGATCCTGCTCTATGTAAAATTTAGTGCGGGATGATTCCCATACCGGCCAAAACGGAAAGCATGACCGCCGCGGCGATAACCGAACCGACCTGGCCGCCGGCGTTGGCGCCCATGGCATGCATGAGGAGGAAATTCTTCTTGTTCCATCTCTGGCCTTCCTTCTGGACGACGCGGGCCGCCATCGGGAATGCGGAAATACCGGCCGAACCGATCAACGGGTTGACCTTGCCGCCGGAGACGATGTAAAGGAATTTGCCAAAGAGGATACCGCAAACAGTATCCAGGCAGATGGCCACAAAACCAAGCCCGAGAATGATCAGGGTCTGCGCCTTGATGAAGGCGGGACCGGACATGGTTGCCCCGATACACAAACCTAAAAAGAGCGTTGTGACATTGGCGATTTCATTTTCCGACGCCTTGGTCAAGCGCGCCACGACACCCGATTCCCGCATCAGGTTCCCCAGCATGATCGTCGCCAGCAGCGGCAAGCCCATGGGGGCGATGAGACCGCCTAAAATGGTAATCACCAGGGGGAAGAGCATCTTGGTCATCTTGGAAACGGGCTTGGCCTGGGACTGCATCACCACCATGCGTTCTTTTTTCGTGGTCATGAACCGCATGATGGGGGGCTGAACGATCGGCACCAGGGACATGTAGCAATAGGCCGCCACGGCTACGGCACCCAGGAGTTCCGGGGCGTACTTGGAGGTCACGTAAATCGCCGTCGGGCCGTCACAGGCGCCGATGACCCCGATGCAAACAGCGTGCATTTTGGGAAAGCCGAGGGCCAGGGCCAGCAGCAGGGTCAGAAAGATACCGAACTGACCGGCGGCACCCAAAAGGAACGTCGAGGGCCGTGCTAAAACGGGACCGAAATCGGTCATGGCGCCGATCCCGATGAAGATCAGCAGGGGAAACAACTCTGTCGCAATTCCGGCGTCATAAATGACTTTGACAAACCCTTCCGCCCCCATGACATTGGAGAAGGGGATGTTGACGATGATGCACCCGAACCCGATAGGCAAAAGCAGCAGGGGCTCACAGTCCTTTTTGATCCCCAGGTACAGAAGAAGCAATCCGACAAAAATCATGATCAGATTGCGCCAGTCGACCACCAGGTACTGGAAACCGATGATCAGTCCACTCAAACCGTTTATCATTGCATCTATCATGGTTTAACCCTCCTTCTCCGGCTTGTCAGGGAATAATTTCCCCAAGGCCGCCATGACCATGGCCATGATCCCGAGCGTCACGAGCGTACCGCCCATGCCGACGACCAGCAACGTCATGCCGAATGTAAAATTGTCTATCTCCATAATGATTCCTCCCATTTGTGGGGCAAACCCCATATTTTTCCATCAACTTTCGTCGATAACCGCCGCTTACTAAGCCAGATTTACCGAACTCACAATATAAAAAAAACACCTGTTGAATATAAGTATATTCCTTATATTCACTCCCAAGTTTCCTTTTATCGTACGAAGATCCTGTTGAACAGTGTCTGGCTAGGGAAAATATCTAATGAAATAAAGTCCCCGGACCGGTCCCTCTTAAAACTGCGTCCAAAGGGAAGATTTTATTTTGTCTGTGCGGTTATACCAACTCCGACGTCTTGTCAAGCTAAATTATACCGAAAAGTCAACTGGTTTTTAACCTAAGACAGAGGAATGACGACGTTTTTAGCGACAGGTCAGAAGATAGGCCTTCAGTGACCGGTAATCGGAAGGTAGACTGAGGGCAGCCCCTTTCCGATCGTCGATACCCTGCATGCTGGGGGGAAGTTGCGGCACAATTTCAAGAAGTTCCTCGATTTCATCGGGAAACTTGGCCGGGTGGGCCGTTTCCAGGCAAACACAGAGGCCGTCTCCAGGGTTCGTTTCCAGATAACGTTCCAAACCTCTCCAGCCGACCGCGCCATGGGGTTCCAGAAGAACGTCGAAGGTTTCGTAGACGCGTCGAATGGTTTCCTTCGTTTCCTGATCGGTGATACTGACGGAAAAGAGGCGCCTTTTCATCTCTTCCAGGTCGGGATAGGCGTGGACGACACCGGTCCGATCCACCGTGCCGCCGTACAGATCGAAGAACCGGGCCAGGTTGCTCGGGTGACCCACGTTCATCGCGTTGGACAGGCAGGCGACGGACGGGGATATCTTCTTATAAATCCCCGTATTCAGATACCGGGGGAATTCCTCGTTTTCGTTGACAGGCATGACGAGCTTCGCCACGGGGAGTCCCATTCTGCGGGCATACTCGCACCCGAGGGCATCGCCGAAATTGCCGGACGGCACGGAAAACACAATGTTCTCTCCCGGTTCGGCCAACTGGGCGTAGGCATAGACATAATAAATCATCTGGGGCATAATCCGACCGAAATTGATCGAGTTGGCCGAAGTCAGATGCAGCTCCGCCAGGTCGGGATCGGCAAACGCCTCTTTCACCAGGTTCTGGCAGTCGTCGAACTTGCCGTCCACCGAGATGGCCTGAACATTTCCCCCGATGGAATCGAGCTGTTTTTTCTGCCGGCCGCTCACCTCCTCACGGGGATACAGGATGGTCACGCCGATCCCCTCCACGCCGCGAAAGGCATCTCCGACGGCGCTCCCCGTATCGCCGGAAGTCGCGACCAGCACATGGAGCGTCTGCCCCCTGTCCCGGAGGGCGCTCATCAGCCGGGCCATCAGCCGGGCGGCGAAATCCTTGAACGACGCGGTCGGTCCCTGGTCCAGGCGCATGATGTACTTCCGGTCCGTCACCTTCTCCAGGGGAACGGTAAAGTTGTAGGCGTCCTCGACGATGCGGCTCAGTACCTCTTCCCCGATTTCCTCCTGCAGGTAGGTCCGGGCCACCATCTTCGCCGCTTCCGCGTAGGGCAGTCCCTTCAGGGTCATGACCCGGGCAAGATCGAGAGTCGGAATCGGTTCGGGCATGAAGAGACCTTCGTCGGGGGCCTGTCCCAGCAGGAGGGCCTCCCGGAAGGTCACGTGTTTCTTGAAGGGCGTGATGCCCGACACCTGATCGAGATTCCGGTTCGTACTGTAATAACGTATCGTCATGAGTGTGACTTTCTCCTTTTTCTCAGTTTATACTCCAGGTGAATTCGTAAAAAGTCTGTTTCCCCTCCCCTGGCGGCTGTGTCGCAATGTCATTCTGAGGCGTCAGCCGAAGAATCTCTTTCCCTCAATATATCGTTATTATTAGATTCTTCGCTTCGCTCAGAATGACCATGAACATAAATCAGGTATTACGACACAGTCTCCTGGCGGGAGGGAATTTTATCTTTTACGAGACCATTGCTCCTTACAACTTCATTTTCATCAATCTTTCAATCCTTTTTTCGACCGGCGGATGCGTGCTGAAGAGGTTCATCACCATGTTTCCCGAAAGGGGATTGACGATGAAAAGGTGCGCCGTCGAAGGATTGGCATCCAGGGGCTTCCTCTGCGCTTCCCGGGAGAGTTTTGCGAGGGCACCGGCAAGGGCTTTCGGTTTACCCGACATCCGGGCGCCGCTTTCATCGGCGAGATATTCCCGGGACCGTGAAATGGCCATCTGGACCAGCGTTGCCGCAATCGGGGCAATGATGGCCGTGGCGATAAGTCCCACCGTGCGGCCGCCGCCGTCTTCACCCAGACCGAAAACGGCTCCCCACCTGGCAACCGTTGCGACCATCACCACGGCGCCGGCCATGGTGGCCGCCACGGTTCCGATCAGGGTGTCCCGGTTTTGAATATGGGACAGTTCATGGGCGATAACCCCTGAAAGCTCATTCCGATCGAGGATTTTCATAATCCCCGTTGTCACCGCCACCGCCGCGTGTTCCGGGTTCCGCCCCGTGGCAAAGGCGTTGGGTGTCTCCTGCGCCATGATATAAACCCGCGGCATGGGAAGGTCTGCCTTTCGTGCAAGATCGCGGACGGTGTCGTACAATTCAGGGGATGATTGAGCGCTCACCTCCTGCGCACCGTACATCTTGAGGACGATCCGGTCCGAATACCAGTAACTCCCGAAATTGAGGATCAGGGAGATAATGAAGGCCACCGCGACACCGACTCTTCCGGCGACAAAATAGCCTACAATCATCAGGATGCCCGCCAGGGAACTTAAAAGCAAAACCAGTTTAATTGTGTTCATATTTTCATCTCCCAATGACATCAGGAATCGCCTTTCAAAAGATGGCCCGATCTGTCGAGACGATTTTCTTAACTATATCAACCGGGTCAAAAGGTAAAGCCTGAAAAGCGGCGTGAGATCAGTTTCGGGTAAGCCCTTTATTTCTCTGAAAGAGTATGATAAGCAAGCAGCGGAAATAATGGAACAAGCACCCGTTTTTACAAGGAGACAGCGATGACAGAGAAGCAGATGACAAACGACGAGAGGATCGCCAGGGCCAACAAGCCCGCCGAAGACGCCCTGAAAATGCATCCTTATTATAAGGGGAAAATTGAAATCGTTCCCAAGTGCATCATCCGGGATCTCCAGGATTTCGCCATCTGGTATACACCGGGGGTCGCGGAACCCTGCAGGGAAATCCACGCCAACCCCGAAAAGGTCTACGATTACACCAACAAGGCCAACACGGTGGGCATCGTCACCGACGGCACCCGGGTCCTGGGCCTGGGCGACATCGGCCCCCTGGCGGGACTTCCCGTCATGGAGGGAAAAGCCCTGATCTTCAAATATCTGGGCGGTGTCGACGCCTTTCCCATCTGCCTGGACACCAAGGATCCCGATGAATTCATCCGGACGGTGAAACTCATTTCCCCGTCCTTCGGCGGCATCAACCTCGAAGACATCGAGAATCCGAAATGTTTCTATATCCTGGACCGCCTCCGGGCGGAAGCCTCCATCCCCGTGTGGCATGACGACCAGCAGGGAACCGCCGCGGTGACCGTCGCGGGTCTCATCAACGCCCTGAAGATCGTCGGGAAAAAGATGGCGGAGGCCAAAATCACGCTGATCGGCATCGGCGCCGCCAATGTCTGCATCGCGAAAATGCTCTTCAAGGCCGGGGCGGACCCGAAAAAGATGATCGTTTGCGACAGCAGGGGCATCCTGAACAAAAAGCGGGACGACATCGGCCCAAGGCACAAGGAAAAACGGGAGTTCTGCGAAACGACCAACGCGGGAAACCGCGACGGCGGCATGGAAGAGGCCATGCGGGGGCAGGACGTGGTCATCGCCCTGTCCAAACCGGGCCCCGGTGTCATCGAAAAGAGCTGGATCAGCCGGATGGCGGACAACGCCATCGTCTTCGCCTGTTCCAACCCGACTCCGGAAATCTGGCCCTGGGAGGCCAGGGAGGCGGGGGCGAGAATCGTCGCGACGGGGCGGAGCGATTTTCCCAACCAGGTCAACAACTCCGTCGGTTTTCCCGCCATTTTCCGGGGCACCCTCGACGTCATGGCCCGGGTGATCACGGACGAGATGTGCATCGCCGCCGCCGTCGAGCTGGCCCGCTGCGCCGAAGACAAGGGGATCCACGAAGATTATCTCCTGCCGACCATGGATGAATGGGAGATCTTCCCCCGGGAAGCGGTGGCCGTCGCGAAAATGGCCATGCAGCAGGGCGTGGCGCGTCTGAAGTTTTCGGAAAAGGAACTGTTCGCCATGGCGGAGGCCAAGATCCGGCGTTCCCGGGACGAAGTCGGCCTCATGATGGAAAAGGGCATCATCGCCCCTTATATAGAAGAGGCGTAGACATCCTGTCTGAAGGGAATCTTTCCCGATGCTTTTGATTCATCCTCCCGTCGTCCGGCCCTGCGAGGCCCCGGCGGGGATCGCCAGACTGGCGGGTTTTCTCCGCAGCCGGGGTTACGAATGCAGAACCATCGACATGAATCTCGAAGGGCTGCGGTACCGGATTGAACATCCTGATCTCCAGGGATCGTCCGGCGACACCTGGATGCGCCGGGCCCTGAAAAACCGATCCAACCGCCTCCTGCAGATCTCCAACTGGAAAACGTACGGCCGGATCGACCGCTACGGGAATGCGGTCCGTTCCCTGAACCGGGTTCTGGCCGCCGATCTGGCCGGCGGAGGCGGCCGGATCACCCTGGCCGACTACGAAGACCCGGCACTCTCTCCCCTGCGCAGCGCCGACCTCATCCGGGCAGCAGAAGCACCGGAGCAGAACCCGTTTTATGCTTATTTTTCGAAGCGCCTCTCTTCCCTGATTAAAGAGAATCCCCCCCGTACGATCGGATTTTCCCTGAATTATCTGACCCAGGCCCTGTGTACCTTCGCCATGATCGGCTATCTCCGGAAACATCACGGGAACATCCGGGTGATCCTGGGAGGGGGGCTGGTCACTTCCTGGAAGAGCCGTCCGGACTGGCGAAATCCCTTCACCGGCTGGGTGGATGATCTTGTTTCGGGACCGGGAGAACCCTATCTCGCCAATACCCTGTCCCTTGAGAACACAGGGGAAGAAAGTTTGCCTGATTACGGTGATCTTCCCCGGCCGGATTACCTGGCGCCGGGATTCATCCTTCCCTACAGTACCTCCCGGGGCTGTTACTGGCGACGATGCGCCTTCTGTCCTGAAAAAGCCGAAGAAAATCCATATTGTCCGATCCCTCCCAAGCAGGTGCTGACAGAACTGGGAACCCTCGTTTCATCAACGAAACCCATTCTGATCCACTTTCTCGACAATGCCCTGAGCCCGGCCATGATGAAGGCCCTCATCCGGACGCCTCCCGGGATCCCCTGGTACGGATTTGCCCGGTTCACACCCGAGTTAGAAGATGCCGGTTTCTGCCGGGCCCTGAAAGCCGCCGGATGCATCATGCTGAAATTGGGACTGGAGTCTGGGAATCAGGGCGTCCTGGACAGCCTGGACAAAGGGATCGATCTTCAGGGCGCCTCCCAAACCTTGAAATGGCTCCACGAGTCCGGAGTCGGCACCTACGTCTATCTTCTGTTCGGAACGCCGGCGGAAACACCGGAAGCGGCGGGCCATACCCTGGATTTCATCAGCCGTTACGCGACATGGATCGATTTTCTCAACGTCTCGATTTTCAACCTTCCCGCCTTCAGCCGGGAAGCGGCGCAACTCGACTGTTTTCCCTTCTACGAGGGCGACCTGTCCCTGTACATGAATTTTCATCATCCCCGCGGCTGGAACCGGGGGAAAGTCAGGCAATTTCTCGACCGGGAGTTCAGGCGCCATGGAGCCGTCGCACCCATTCTGCGGCGCGATCCCCCCTGCTTCACCTCAAACCACGCGCCGCTTTTTCTTATGGCGCAAAGGGGCAAAACGAAGCCCCTTATCTGAAAGACTGGCGGCAGAAAAAGTCCCAGGCCGCTTCTTTCCGGAAATCCGTGACCACACCGCCTTCCATTTTCAGGATCCCCGCCTCGGCCAGGCCGACGATCACCTCACGGATATCGTCCGTATCCTTCTCCGTGCAGACCGCCAATTCCACCACCGGGTCGCGGTCTCCCTTCAGGGGCCAGGCCGCATAAAAGAAAAGAAGAACCGCCAGGCGGGTCCAGGATTGGGTCAAATCGTCCAGGGCTTCGTTGGTATGCCGGATACGGCGGGAAAATTCCCTCAGCATGAACAGGGCGATCTGATCGTTCTCCCTCAGAAGGTTGCGGAAGGTCCGGTCATCGATGACGGCGATACGGCTGTCCTGAACCGTTACCACGGAAGCCGTCCGGGGTGCCTCGATCAGGGCCGCCATCTCGCCGATGTATTCCCCCTGACCCAGCTCCGCCAGGACCTTTTTAACCTGTCCGGCCTCCTTTTCCACCTGGATACGGCCATTCAGGAGATAGTACATCTCCCGTCCCGTGTCCCCCTCGCGGAAAAGATAGGTTCCCCGCGGATAGAAGCGGCCGAATTTCCGGTAGAGCCGTTCGTCCACGCGGGCCGATTCTCTGCCCGTTTTCAGGAACGCTTTTTCCAGCAGGATCAGGTCCCGCCGTTCATAAGCGGCAACCAGTTCGGCGCAGAAAAGAAAGATGAGGGCCACGTAAAACACCCAGATCACCAGGATCACAACCGTCTCCAGGGACCCGAAAATGACGTTGTACCGCGTGTAATGAGCCACATACCAGGTAAAGAAATGCTTGGCCGCCTCCATGAGGACCGCAAAGACGAAACTGCCGACCACGGCGCTTGCCGGAGAAATTTTACGGGTCGGAATAATCCGGTAGGCGATCATGGCAAACAGGACCACGATCAGAAAGGGAACCAGGTAACCCAGAAAAAGGCTGTTCAGGAAGGTCAATCCGTCGGGCATGACGGTACGGAGAATGGATCGTTCTGCAAGCAGGGTGGCCAGGTAGGTGATCCCCACACTGACCATCCCGGCGACCCAGGCCAGGGGAATCATGGAAAGAGCCAGCAGCTTGGACAGGAAGTAGTTCCGGTTTGACGAAGAATGAAAAATCCGGTTCAGGGCCGCTTCGATCACACCGAAAATCATGGCTGCGGACCAGATCAGGCTCAGAAATCCCACCCAGCCCAGCAGCCGGCGCTTTTCCTCGATGCGGCCCAACTGACTCATCAATTCACCGGAAAAGAAGGGATGGAAATTGCGGAATACATCGATCATCTCCTGCTGGATCTCCGGGTAGGATCCAAACAGATGACTGATCACCAGGATGGTCAGTATAAACAGGGGGATAAAGGAGAGAATCGCATAAAGGGCAATCGCCGCCGCCTGATTGACATCGCCATTGGCACGGTAATGTTCGAGACTGTCGGCAACCATGTCCCGCAACCCTGCCGAAAAAAACCTGAAGGCTTCGGGAGGGGGAAACAACGCGACGGTTGGGTGCTTTTTCATCCGGATCATGACGGCCTCAAGAACGAGCATGTTTTTGTAAGGTAACCGGAACCCAGGAATTTTTCATGGTCCCATCAATGGTAATCCATCGTTCCAATTTTCAGTTCAATGTTTAACATGAAACGCCTTACCCGTACAGTCGGACTCTTGGCCGGGCAATAAAGTTCCTTGATCAGCAAATACCCCTCCGGCATTTTCAATTTACAACCGGCACCGGAAGGTGTAAAAAAACTTATAAGCATTTTCCATGCTTCATGGCCGGTGTTTTCCGGTTTTTCAAACAAAACTCAAGTAATCCCGGGGAATTTTTGCATTTTCGGACTTCAGCATCAACATAACTTGCAAGATCCACCAAGAAGAAAGAACAGAAAGGAGTTGGCAATGAAAATCTGCTGGTTAGTCCTGTGTGCCGTTCTGTTGTTGATTCCCCCGGGAAACGTCTTCGCCCAACAGGAAACGCCGCCGGCCGAGGCCGCGTCATGGGTCGTTTCCGCTTCTCCCGGTCCCAATGACGAGGTGATCTCAAAAAAACCTCTGGTTCAGGTTGTCCTCGCCATTCCTCCGGCTCCCCAGACCCTGGTTGTCGTCCTTGACGGGACGGATATCAGTCAGATGGTAAAGCAAACGGAAACGGGTTTTACTTACCAACCCGTTTTTATCCTTCCCCCCGGGACCCACGAATTGAGCATTTCAGGAGCGGATGCGGCGGGAAATCCCCTCCAGGCATCGATTCCCTTCAAAACGCGGCACACCGCGTTCCTTGAAGAAGCCACGGTCAGCGCCGACATGACGGGGATCTATTCCGCGACCCTGAGAAAAGATTCTCACGATGGGACCACGCCCTATAACGCCGTCACGGTCGAGGGTACGGTTCAGGGAAAAGTGCGGGAAGGCGCCAATGAACTGTCATTTGAAGGCTCCCCGGTTTATGTGGAACAGGACAAACCCATGCAAACCGGATCCGTGGAAAAAGGCCTCGATCTGCGGAGCTTCGTGCTAAGAGGTGAGCACAAGGGGGATAAGTTCCAGGGAAAGGCCGAGTTCGGTGACGTCAATGTCAATGAAACCCCTTTTACAGTCCAGGGTTTTCTGCGGCGGGGGGCAAAGCTGAACCTGGCTTATGGTAACGGCTCCCTGTCCTTCTTTTCCGTCCGCGCCCCCGCAATCTACGGTGTCAGGCACACCCTGGGGCTGACTTATGAAGACGACAGCCAGATCACCGGCGGTTCCGCCGGTCTTTCTCTGCCGGGGATCAGAACGGACATCCGAGCCACTTTCCTGACGGGTGAGGATGATTCAAACCTCAGCTACGGCATTTCAGGAATCGAAACCGGTCTCCGGACGGGCGATGTCGCCAGCCTCCGCGTAACCACCCAGATTATTCCGACAATCCTGGTCTCCGATTTCGAAGCGGCCTATAGCCGTTACGATTTCGACGACACCGACGAATTCGACGAAGTCAGCGACACGGCCTGGCGCATCGATTTCAGCGGAACGGTCAAACAGTACACCTACGATTTGAAATACGAGTATGTCGGACGGGACTTCGAAAGCATCGCCATCCAGGGCGGCACCAAGGACCGGGAGGGGATCTACTTCATGGGAAATGCCATGTTTCCCAACCACAGCCTGAGCGTTCTCGCATCGGCCTTTCGGGATAACGTGGACCGGCTTTCGATCATGCCGAGAACAATCAACATTCCCCTGTCTCTGGATTACAATTACACCCGGTTTGCCGAAATGCCCATGGGGATCGCCGTCCAGCACAGCATCTTGAAAACAACGGACGAACCGTCCGGCTTCCCCGCCGTTGAAACGATCAGCGATACGGTCACCGGCAAGATCTCCTACATCCAGCCGAAGTGGAACACGGGATTTACCACATCCTATTCATATATCAATGACCGGACCGGCACCGACCTGGACACGTCCTCTATCAATTACACCCTCACTCTGGGACTGACGCCCGTTGAAACGTGGTCTCTCAGCATTGTTCCAAACCTGGTTCAACAGACAAACGAGGACACCGACGTGCGAACCGACACGTACACAACGACTGTCGACCTCCGTTCCCAGATCATCAAGGATTTGATCTACTGGGATCTTGGGGGAAGCTATTCCGTTTCCGAGACCACCGACGACAGCGTGGATACGGAAACGACCACCGTCAACACGCGCCTGGCCTGCAGCTTGAAACGTTTTTCCCCTCCCCAGTTGAATCCCACGATCGCCCTCAGGGGCAGCTACCAGAAAACCGAGGACAAGGTTGCCGATACGAAAACGGATGATTTAATGATCTTCCTGGTGTTTGAACTCCAGGCAAAATTCGGACTGTGAGGTGATATGATGAATTTCCTAAAGAAATCATACCAGGTATTGTTTCTCGTGATGGTTTTCCTGTGTTGTGCCACGGCAGCAATGGGCGTGTCCACCTCCCCCTCCACCGTCAATGCCGCTTACGGACAATCCACGACCGTTGCCGTTCACTATTTATTACCACCCTCCCCGGCTGGTGCTGCAATCACATACATTTCTCCTTATGGGAAATTTTATTTATCCAGAAATCTGGGCTATCAGGAAATAGGATCGGTCAATCTGCCTATGACGCCATCAACCCAAAGTGCCTCGGAAGTTCTGACCATCCCCCAGGCCGTTGTCGAACGCGCCGTGCGGGCCGGTGCCGGTTCCTTTATTTATGTGCGTGAATTTCAGAATGTGAAAGATGCATACGTGTTGAATATCAATATTGGTCCCGCCAGCGTTGCTGCCTTTTCCCTGCGGCGGATCGAGCTCTATTTCAACAACCACCAGAAGAAAAACGAGGTCATGGTCACGCGAAACTTCAAGGGATTGAAAGCCTATGCCGATATCTACTACAATGGTTCGGGCTTCCTGAACGGCTACTGGGAAGTCGACGGCCTGATCATCGAGCGGGTGCACCGTTTCGTCCCGACAGGGGACAAGATCACCCTGGCGACACCGAGCATTCCGGACCTGCCGACTTTCGATCCGGGATACCACATTGTTAAATTTATCGTTACCAATCCCGAGACCTCATTCGAGGTTCCCGAAATGGTGTACTGGGTCAAGGGAACCGAGGAACCCGTCATACAGGATCTGGCGCTGGTCAAACCCGTAGACGGCATGGATATCCCATACGACGTACCCTTTGAATGGGAAAACATGCAAAAGGCCTCCCTCTATCTCATCAGCTTTGTGAAGGCGGACGACAAAACCGTCTGCTTCTCGGCTCTGACGCGGGACACGTCCTACCGGATCCCCCGCTCCGTTCTGGATGACTATTTCCCCCTGGGGAAAAAATACCTCTGGTCGGTAAAGGGATATGACACGGAAAACAACATTATCGCCGGAAGCGGATTCCGGAGTTTTTATTTGAAGGAAGCGGCTAAACCTTAGTTCGAGGGCGAAGTTCCCTCGATTGAGGGATGAAAGACTTTTAAATACGCAGTAAACACAATCCTTTTGTGCTGTTTCCGTGGCTTTGGGATTTTTCAGGTAAAATTCGGACTTTGAGGTGGAGAAATGAAATACGTCATTAAATTGTCCCAGGTCCTGTTGCTGGTGCCGGTGCTGATGCTGATCTGCATTGACACCGGCAGTGCGGCGGTTTTTTCCCTTAAACGGATCGAACTCTACTTCGACACCACAC
>CAZIPU010000009.1:25188-26589 GCA_964541005.1 uncultured Syntrophales bacterium
CACACAGAAGCGGAACGAAGTGATGGTCGAGAGAAACCACAAGGGTCTCCGGGCGTATACGGACATCTATTACAACGGTACCGGCATTCTGAACGGGTACTGGGAAGTTGACGGCCTGATTATCGAACGTGTGAGCCGCCTGATTCCGCCGGGCGGCAAGGTTACCCTGGCAACACCAGGCGTTCCCGATCTTCCGACATTCGACCCGGGGTACCATATCGTGAAATTCGTTGTCACGCATCCCGTAACCTCCTTCGAGGTGCCGGAAATGGTTTACTGGGTCAAGGGCACCAAAGAACCCAGCCGGCAGGTTCTTACCCTGATCCAACCCAGGAATGGCATGACCATCCCCCCCGATTTTCTCTTCAGATGGAAGGCAATGGACAAGGCTTCGGTCTACCTGATCAGTTTCGCCGGCACCAAGGATAAAAAAATCTGTTTTTCCGCCCTAACGCGGGATACATCCTACCGCATCCCCCCGTCCGTACTCGCGGATTACCTCTGCTCCAGCGGGAAATACTATTGGTCGGTCAAAGGATTTGACAAGAAAAGAAACGTTATCGCCGGAAGCGGTTTTCAGAGTTTTTACTTGAAGCAAGCGACTAAACCATAGTCCGATTATGATTGCACCCCTGCGGGTGGGCTGAAGATTTTCAGGGAGGAAGGAACATCTTTTAAGATTTTCATTCAGGCGTATCTTCCGCTCCGGTCTGCTGTCCATCCGGGCAGCAGACCGGAGCAAAATCACCCCTTTTTCACTGAACAAAAGATACCGAATAACTACAGATATTGTTGCCCTCGTTTGTTTCTGCTATTTTTGCCGTATGATCCGACACGGCGGAGATCACGACCTGGCGATTCACCAACTGATAATACATACCGGGCAAAAAGTAGCCCCATTGATAAGGCAACACCGCGGTTTCTCCGGGATCAAGCGTAACCGTCCGATAAAAGTCCTGAGGCGGTTTCGTCGGATTCAGAAAACTGATCCTTACAACCACATTTTCCGCTTTTAGAGTCCCGGTGTTCCTTACCTGTACTTTATAATGAATATACCAGGGCTGAGGAACCGGGGGGCTGTAGAACGCGGGATTCAGGTGCCATTGATTTCCCACAATCGGCCTGGTCATCGCAGGATCGTGAAATCCCGTGATACTGCAATTCAGTTCCGCTTTACGATCGGCCAGGTTCAGCGGAATCCGGACGGCCATTTTGGGTGGTATCTTGAACATGGGTTTTTCCACGATCGGTACATTCTGTAATTTCAGGTCCGATGGTGGCGCATTGAAGGGAAGTTTTTTGACCGATTCGACCTGTGCCGCATAAACAAAACCGATGCAGAAAAAGAGAAAAAAGACCTGAACCAGTAACGAAACCATAACCGCTTTGCGTCTGAGATAA
>CAZIPU010000010.1:0-7919 GCA_964541005.1 uncultured Syntrophales bacterium
AGAAGGAGGCCAGCAGGATGGCGTCGATGGAAAAACGGTAGCCCTTCAACGGCTGGAGGATCTTCAGCCTGCCCTCGAGAAGCCGCTCCAGGCTTTCCCCATCATTCGGGTATGCGGACAGGTTTTTTTCCGCCATGGCGGCATCCTTTCCAGTTTCGCGTTTCAGGGACGGATTCCTGCCATAAGAGACTGTGCCGCCGTTCAATCCAGCAGATGAACAAACATGCCGCTTCGCAGCTTCGGCTCGAACCAGGTCGACTTGGGCGGCATGATGAGGCCCGCGTCGGCGACACGGATCAGCTCGTCCAGGGTCGTCGGGTACATGGAAAAAGCCACCTTGAACCCGGCCTGGTCGACCAGTCTTTCCAGTTCTCCCATGCCCCGGATGCCGCCGACGAAGTCGATCCGCTTGTCCGTCCGGGGATCCTGGATGCCTAAAACGGGTTCCAGCAGGTTGTTCTGCAGGATGGACACATCCAGGCTGCCGATGGGATCGTCGTCCCGGTAGATATCGGATTTGGCCGTCAGCCTGTACCAGCGGCCGCCGAGGTACATGCCGAATTCGTGGTGGGCCATCGGGCTCTTCTCCGTGAAATTCTCGGCGATGAGAAATTTTTCCCCGATCCGTTTCAGAAAGGCCGCTTCATCCAGGCCGTTCAGATCCTTGACGACGCGGTTGTAATCCATGATCCGGAGCTGATCGTGGGGAAAGGCGACGGCGAGGAAGAAGTTGTATTGCTCGTCGCCCCGGTGGGCCGGATTGCTTGCCCGGCGCAGTTTCCCGACGGACGTGCCCGCGGCGGCCCGATGGTGGCCGTCGGCGATGTAGAGGGCGTCGATCCGGGCGAATTCGTTCCGGATGGCGTCAACGAGCTTGCCGTCCCTGACGACCCAGGCCGTATGGCCGATACCGTCGTCGGCGGTGAAGTCGTACTCAGGGGCTTCCGCAACGATCGATGCGACGATTTGATCAAATGATTTCCGGGCCTTGAAGGTCAGGAAAACAGGTCCCGTGTGGGCGCCGACGATATCGATATGGCGGGTTCGATCCAGTTCCTTGTCCGTTCGGGTCAACTCGTGTTTCTTGATGAGGCCCTTTTCATATTCCTCGACGCTGAAGCCCGCGACAATGCCGTACTGTTCATGGTTTCCCATCCGCTGGCGGTAGATGTAATAGCAGGGTTGATCGTCCCGGATGAGGACGTTCTTGTCGACCATGTCCTTCAGGTATGACTTTGCCATTTCATGCACGTAATCCCCTTCTGACTTGCCGTCCGGGGGCAGGTCGATTTCCGACTTTTCCACGTGGAGAAAACTCGACGGATTTCCCGCAGCAAGCTTCTGTCCTTCCTCGACGTTCAGCACGTCGTAAGGGTAGGACGCGACGTCCTTCACGATGTCTTTTCTGGGTCTTAAGGCTCTGAATGGAATAACGTTGGACATGGTGTACTCTCCTCTTGCGAAATTGGCGACATACTGACATACTGGCACGCCGAAATCAACCGGAAAAGGGGGTATTCCCCCCGAGAGAGGGAACGGAAATGACAGGACACGAAGAGGGAAGAAAGTCTTGACAATCAGGGCATTTATCCATGGTCTGGAAAGCAGTGGACAGGGTGTGAAAGGGCAGTTTTTCCGTGAGCGCTATCCGGATATGCTGATCGAGGATTACGAGGGACCTTTTGATGTCCGGATGGCAAAGCTGAACCGGCTTTTGGCCGGGAAAGACGGTCTGATCCTGGTGGGTTCCAGCTACGGTGGCCTTATGGCGGCGGTCTTCACCGGCCAGAACCCGCATCGGGTGAGAAAGCTTATCCTCCTCGCTCCCGCTCTCCTGCTCCCGGAGTTCAATCCTTACCGTTCGACCCGCCTGACGCTGCCCGTCGTGCTCTATCACGGCCGCCGGGATGACATTGTTCCCCCCGTCCTGACCCGGGAAATCGCCGAAGGCGTTTATGAGAATCTCGCCTACCATGCCGTGGACGACGACCACTCTCTGCATGCACATTTCGAAGGGATGCCCTGGGATCGGCTGCTGGAGTCATGAGGAGTGAATAAAACGATGCGGGAGAAACAGACCAGGGTAAGAAAGAAAAAAGAGGCCGTGACGGAAGATGCGGCTCAGCAGATGATGAGGGAAGTGGGAGATCTCTGGAGCCGTTTTTTCCAGGAGCAGATGGCGTCTTTCGGACAGACGGTTTCTTCCAACACGCACGGCTCTTTCTTTACCGAAGCGGGAAAATCGGAATTCAGGAACCGCTGGCAGAATTTTATCCGGGAAGAGATGGCCCGCTGTTTCCAGGTGACCCCCATCGGCCCCCTGCGTCAGTACCAGGAGAAAACTATCCGCGTTATCCGGGCCTTTGCCGAGTGGGAGACGGCCTGCACGGAATTCTGCCTCCTCCTGAACCGGCCCATGGAGGCGTCTTTCCTGGACATGGAGGGAGAATTCCTGAAAAAAGGCCGGATCGGAAAAGGTGACATTCCCTCCAAGGACCTGTTTCCCCTGTGGATCGATGCCCTCGAACGCCGTTACATGGACCTCTACCGGTCGGAAGAATTCATGACGGCCCTGAACAAAACACTGAACGCCGTGACCTCGGTCACGAAAGCCCGTGAGGGCCTGATGGAAGACCTCATCAAGTCTTTGCACCTGCCGACGCCCCACGAGATGGATGAGCTGTACCGGGAAATCTATCTTCTTAAAAAGCGGGTTGAAACACTGGAAGGAGAATTGAAGAGGCGCCATGGCCGGACTCAATGACTCCCCTTTCCGGTTGATGGCCGATTTTCTGCATCAATCCGGAAAAGACCTGGAACACCTGATGAATATCCCCTCTGTTCTAGGACAGGACCACCGCGCGGAAATCGGAGAAACTCCCTTCAAAATCGTCTACGAAGAGGACCGGATCCGCCTCAAGCATTACACCCCTGTCGGAAGACGGAGAATTAAAACACCGGTCCTTCTTGTCTACGCCCTCATCAACCGGGAAACGATGCTTGATTTGCAGCCCGACCGGAGCGTGATCCGGGGGCTCCTCGAGGGCGGCGCGGAAGTCTACATGATCGACTGGGGCACGCCGACCCGGAAAGACCGTTTTCTGACCATCGACGATCATGTAAACGGCTACATGGACCGGGTCGTCGAGTTCATCCGGGATCGTCACGCCATCCCGAAAGTGAACCTGATGGGGGTCTGTATCGGCGGGACCTTTTCCGTCATGTATGCGGCACTGTACCCGGAGAAGGTTCGGAACCTGGTCACTTCCGTGAGTCCCGTTCAATTTGATACGAATAAGGGGCTTTTGCACCTGTGGATGAAGCATTTCGACGTGGATGGGCTGATCGATGCCTACGGCAATATTCCCGGAGATTTTCTTAACTTCGGCTTCCTCATGCTGAATCCGGCCCGGCTGGTCATCGAAAAGTACAAAAATTTCCTGGATAATATCGAAGATGGCCTGTTTGTGGAGAACTTCCTGCGGATGGAAAAGTGGATTTTCGACAGTCCCGATGTACCCGCCGAAACCTTCCGGCAATACGTCAAGGACTGCTACCAGCAGAATCTCCTCATCCAAAACAGAATGTACTTGAATGAAAAAAAAATTGATTTGCGGCGGATTACCATGCCCGTTCTCAATTTCTACGGGCGCTACGATCACCTGGTGCCCCCCGAAGCCTGTGCGCCCCTCATTGAAAAGATCGGAAGCAAGGATGGCGAAAACGTCTGCATCGATACGGGGCACATCGGCATCTACGTCAGTTCAAAGGCTCAGAAGGAATTCGCACCCCGGATTGTCCGGTGGTTGAGGGAAAGGGACGGAATGGAAAAGGCCAAAGGCAGGAAAAGCGCCGGCCCCAAGCGGTAACGACGCCTTTCCCATCACCTTTAGAAGAAGGATCATTTCCCTTTTGGTTTATCCATGTCGGCAAAGAATGCTTCCACCTTCTTGTAGCTCTCATCGACGGTGGCCTTGTAATCGTCCCGGCCTTTCTTATAGGTGCTGCCCCATTCGACGATGGCCTTCTTCCCCTCTTCGGGCAGCCAGGTGGCATTTTCGAGAAAAAGATTCATCATCTTTTCCGTCTGGTCCTGGAAGGTCGAAATTGTGGCGAAAGTGCTGTCGAAGGTGGTTTTGTAAACACCGAGAGCCTGCTTCAACATTTTGTTCTGATCCATGTCGGGGTCTCCTTTGGGATTGATTTGGTTAAAATATAGGTGTTCGTGCATGGAATGTCAAGAAAAATGTTGCGTTGCAGCATAATTATAATTCAGTGATATCAATAAGATTTAAATTTATTCCCGAATAGAAATTGCGGTGTGTCATTATTGAGGGAGGCTGTCGTGACAGAAAAAATCAGGTTAAAGAAATACGCGAATCGTCGTTTGTACGACATGGAGCGGAGCGTCTATGTGACGCTGGAGGATGTCGCCACCTTGATACGGCAGGGGTGTGAAGTTGTCGTGACGGATGCAAAGACAGACGAAGATGTGACGGCTTTCATCCTCACCCAGATCGTGCTGGAAGAGGCCAGGAAGAAGAACATTCTCCTTCCCTCGCCGCTTTTGCATCTCATGATCCGCCACGGAGACAACCTGCTGGGTGAATTCTTCGACAAATACCTCGAACAGGCGTTGAAGAATTTCCTGGCGTGCAAGTCTCTGGCGGACGAGCAGTTCGAAAGGTGGCTCCGCATGGGGACGGACCTCTCCGAGGAGAACACTTGGTCCATGCCCGGAAGCAATCCTTTCCCGAATTTTTTCGATATCTTTGGCAAGGCACGAGATGAAGAGAAGGTGAAAATGACGGATAAAAAACCGGGCAGGACCGGAAAAGGTCGGAGGTAAGTATCGTAAGTAAGGGCTCAAATCTTTGGTGATGACGGTAAAACGATGAGCAACTCATCCCCGGAGGGATAAAAATAGCTGATTAATTCAGCGGTTCAGGCGGTTGGGAGATATTTTGCACCGCCTGTTTTCGTCTGCTGATACCCTCTGTTCAACTCAGCAAAAAGGGCTTCGGGGCAGGATGTACAAGAAGAGCAATTTGATGAATCATAATCGACATGGATATGATCATACAAAGATCGCTTTTCCTAATCTTTTTTATTGCCGGCGGATATCAATAATGGCAATGATAAACTCATAGAGCTGCGGCCTTCCAGTCTCAGAAAGAGATAAAGCCAATCTCTCGGACGTCTGCAGGCGTTGCAGCAACAGGTGAGACCGTTCATGTGATTGGCTGATGAAATATGGGTCGCGGTGCCATGCAGATAAGCCATCACCTGGGAAATGGGAAAGAACCCAAGTGACGGCTGTGTATGTTTGTTTCTAATTCGATGCGGTCTCCTGATTCTTGATCAGATACTCGCTTACCTTATCCTTGATTAACTGAGAGGACGCTTGGTTGCCGAAGAACCCGACACGGATGGTGAGAAGGGTCATCTCTTTTCCTCTGTATTCGAGATGAAGTTTTGTCTTTTCACCCCGGATGACGGTTGTGATCGTTCCTTCCCCGATCTTCCATTCGGGGACCACTTCCTTCCCACCCAGTTCGGCGACGGTCATTTCGCAGGCCGTCCGGACCTTGTCGAAAGACACGTTGTATTCCACCCGCAGTTCACCGTTTACATAGACATAGGCACCCGAACCGGCTCCAACAGCGGCGCCGCCGACAAGCAGGGGGACGCAGCCGCCAAGACAGATAAGACACATCAGGCATGCAATGGCCAAGGTCCGTTTCGTTTTCATGGAAAGCTCCTTTCGTTACGTTTCATTCAAGTTTCGCCAGCTCGTTCAGCAGTTCTTCCTGTTTCCGGGTTAATTCCGTCGGGATGGTCACCACGGCTTCGATGATCTGGTCGCCTCGTCCCATTCCCCGCAGGTGGGGAATCCCTTTTCCCTTCAATCGGAAAATGGCCCCCGGTTGGGTGCCTTTCGGCACTTTCAGTTTCTCCGAACCGGTCAGGGTCGGAATATCGATCTTCGCTCCGAGTGCCGCCTGGACAAATGTGATGGGCACCCGACAGTAAAGATCGTAGCCCCGCCGGTCGAAATAGTCGTGAGGTTCCACGTGAATGAAGACGTACAGATCGCCGCTTGGTCCCCCGTAATCCCCCTCCTCACCTTCACCTCGGAGTCGCAGCCGCGATCCTGTTTCCACCCCGGCAGGGATCTTCAGGTTGACGGTTTTCGTGACATTGACCCGCCCGGTTCCCCGGCATGATTTGCAGGGGTGGGTGATCATCTGGCCCATGCCGTTGCATTGCGGGCAGGTGGTGCTGACGCTGAAGAACCCCTGGGACTGAACCACCTGGCCCCGGCCGTGGCACCTTGGGCAAACGGAGGCCTTCTTTCCCGGCTCGGAACCGCTCCCTGCACACTCATGACAGACGTCGGATTTCGACACGTCAATATCCGTGGAGATGCCCATGGCGGCGTCCATGAAGGAGATCTTCAGATCGTAACGCAGGTCCGCTCCGGTCCTTGCTGCCGTTCTTGACCGGGACCGCCCGCCGGCGCCCGTGCCGAAGATATCGGAAAAAATATCGTTGAAACTGGAGAAAACGTCCTCGAAACCGGAGAAACCGCGGAACCCGCTGCCGTTTAATCCGTCGTGGCCGTACTGGTCGTAAATTTCCCTTTTTTCGGGATCGGAGAGAACTTCGTAAGCCTCCGCCGCTTCCTTGAATTTTTCTTCCGCTTCCTTGTTCTCGGGATTCCTGTCCGGATGATAGAGCATGGCCATCTTCCGGTAACTCTTCTTGATGATCTCGTCGGACGCCGTCCTCTCGACGCCGAGAACTTCGTAATAACAACGCTTCATCATGCTGTCGCACACCCTTCCGATGAACGGGAACACCCTTCCCCGTAAGAACCGATACGAGGACATGGTCCTTTCGGGCACATACGATAGTCATCAAGGGCTTCCGTGTCAATAGGTGGGTCGCAGGTTGTAGAAATCATCGTGTCAATCGTCTCAGGGCTTCCTCGTACTTTTCCCTGGTTTTTTCGATGATATCCTGCGGCAGCGGCGGCGCCGGCGGTTTCTGATTCCAGCTGAGGGAAAGGAGATAGTCCCTGAGAAATTGCTTGTCAAAGCTCTTCTGCGGGCGTCCCTCCTCATAATCATCCTTCGGCCAGAATCGTGATGAATCCGGCGTGAGCAATTCGTCAATCAGGATCACTTCGTCTCCCAGAAGTCCGAATTCAAATTTGGTATCGGCGATGATGATACCGGCATGGTCGGCGATTTTCGCCGCTTCTGTATAGATGGCCATGCTTTTCTCGATGATTTTGCCGGTGATTGCCCTTCCCAGGATGTCCTCGACTTCCTTCCGGGTAATGGCGGTATCGTGCTGGCCTTCCGGAGCCTTTGTTGTCGGGGTAAAAATAGGCTCCGTCAGACGGGACGATTCCTTGAGCCCTTCGGGCAGCCTGATTCCGGAGATGGTCCGGTCCACACAGTAATCCTTCCAGCCCGAGCCGCTCAGGTATCCCCGGATAATGCATTCGACGGGCAGGGCCTTGGCCTTCTTTACGAGCATGCTCCGGCCCTCCAGATCTTCCCGGTAGGGAAGGCACTCGGGGGGGTAATCCGCGGGATTCGTCGAAACGAGGTGATGTCCGATCAGGTGCTCCATTTTCTTGAACCAGAAAATCGACATCTGGGTCAGTATTTTACCCTTGCCGGGAATCGGTTCCTGCATGACCACGTCGAAAGCGGAGATGCGATCCGTGGCGACGATGAGAAGATAAGGACCGACTTCGTAAAGATCGCGGACCTTTCCCGAGTTGACCATGTTCAGTTTGGGGAAATTTGTCTTAATCAGGCCTGAATTTGCCATCTCAAACCTCCTTTATACCGCCGGAGCCGTCCGACGGCCTTATTGTATGTACGGGTTATACTTTTTCTCAT
>CAZIPU010000010.1:8019-14071 GCA_964541005.1 uncultured Syntrophales bacterium
ACCGCCGGAGCCGTCCGACGGCCTTATTGTATGTACGGGTTATACTTTTTCTCATGTCCAATCGTGGAAGTGGGCATGCGACCGTAATTGTGCCCCGGCAGAACTGTTGTCTCGTCCGGGAGGGTAAAAATTTTTTCCTTGATGGAGCGGTGCATGACCGGCCAGGATCCTCCGGGCAGATCCGTCCGCCCGACCGCCTCGACGAACAGCGTATCCCCCGTGAAGACGCACCCGTCGGCGTACAGAACCATGCCTCCCGGCGTGTGGCCGGGGGTATGGATAACCTGGAGGGATACGGCGCCGACGGTGATCCGGTCTCCGTCTTTGACGGTCAGGTCCGCCGGGGGCGACTGGGTGGCGCCGAACATGCGGAGCATGACCGGAGGGGTGTTTCCCAGCATAGGTGCGTCCTGTTCATGAATGATGATGGCGGCGCCGGTCTTTTCCTTCATTTCCCTGTTGCCGGAAATGTGATCGACATGACCGTGGGTGTTGACGATGTAATCGATATGTATGCCGTTATCCTTGGCAAGCCCGATCAGGTAATCCACGTCATCGGCGGGATCGATCACAAGCCCTTTGCCGCTTTCGGGATCGCCGACAAGGTAAGCGAAAACCGCCATGGGGCTGACCTCAATTTGTTTTAAAAACATGTAATCCTCCGTTGCAAATAAAACAGGATCGTTCCGGCCGAATCCTACGGAATGTTGACAGGTAATCGGATTAAAAAGTTTTACGAAGCACCTGCAAGCAAGAGGAGTTGAGGTGCCGTTAAATAGAACCGTTGCCTACCATGTTTTGTCAAATAAAGTCAATCGAATTCAAGTTGGGACCCAGGATGCGAGGTTACGCGCATTTTACCAGAATGGCGGCGAAAAAACCGTCCATGCCGTGACGGTGGGGGAGGGTTTTCATGAAGCCGTTCCGATCCAGACAGTCTCCGGGGACGGTTGCGACGCTTCTTTCATGACGGAACGTTGCATGGCGGGTGAGAAATGCACGGACATTGTCCTCGTTTTCCTCCGGCAGGAGACTGCAAGTGCTGTAGACAAGACGTCCGCCCTTTCTGAGATAGGGGGCGGCTCCGTCCAGAAGATCGCTCTGGAGGGCTGCGGCCCGGGCGATCTCACCGGGGGTCAGGCGCCACTTGATTTCGGGGTTTCTCCTTAGGGTACCGAGGCCCGTGCAGGGCGCATCGACCAGGACGAGATCGAACGCCTCACAGAGATGACCCGGCGGCCGGTCCCGGCCGTCACGGGAGATGGTTTCGACACAGGTTACGCCCAACCGGCGGTTCATCGACCACAGGGATTCCAGTTTCTTCTCCTGATTGTCCATGGCAAGAATCTTTCCCCTGTTTCCCATCAGGGCGGCCAGGTGCGCTGTTTTTCCCCCCGTGCCGGCGCACAGGTCCAAAACGGTGTCTCCGGGGTGAGGATTCGCGAGCCGTGAGATGAGCTGCGACCCTTCGTCCTGCAGTTGGATTTTCCCCTGCTCAAACCATGACGTCGCTCGGACAGGATATTCGTGACGGCCGATTTGGATGCCATCCGGGGAATAAAGAGATGTAGCGGCTTCCCAACCCGCTCGGCACATCTCTGCAAGAACGGCTTGCCGGGAATCTTTCAGCGTGTTCACCCGGACGGTGACAGGGGGGATTTCGTTGAATGCCGAGCACAGGCGAATCGCGTCGTCTTCGCCGAAGAGGGCGATCCATTTTTCCACAAGCCACTGCGGGTGGGAATGAACGACGGCAATGTACAGGGGAAGATCACGGTTTCGTTCGGGGAGGTTCAAGGCGTCTTTCCGGCGGAGGATATTCCGGAGCAGGGCATTCACCAGGGCGCCCCTGCCCCGGAAGCCGGATTCCGTCATCCTGACCGCTTCGTTGACGACGGCATAAGGAGGAATCCGATCCATATAGAAGATCTGGTAAAGTGCCGCGCGCAGAATGTTTTTCAATGCCCCTTCCATGGCGGGAAAGGCGCCGTGGTAGAACTGTTCGATTACCCAGTCCAGATATCCCCTCATGCGCAGGGTGCCGAAGACGATTTGGGTGACCAGCTTCCGGTTCTTGCTGTCGTTGGGCAGGTGCCGGTTCAGGTACGAATCCAGAAGCGGTTCGGCATAGGCGCCTTGTTCGTCGACGCGATTCAATGTCCAAACGGCCAATTGCCGGGGCGAAAGAGGGCGGAATGAAGCGGATTTGTTCTTCATGGATGGGTCAAATTTCCGGAATCCATATTTTTTATAGAAAATTACTTCCTTGTAGCGTATTTAGAAAGCTGTTTTCAACCTGAATATACGCATTCCCGAATATTTGATTGGCATGATTGACTGAACTGTATTTTTAGGGGGGATTCCTTTTTTTTATGGACTTTCCGAATCTTCCAAGGTAAGAAAACCAATCCCTTAAAGATCGAAAGAGCCCCCCTTTTTCCTGGAAGGCTATCGGTCCTGTTAAATTCGGGAGACAGATTCTATGTCCTGGCTTCACCGATTCAAACCGCAACGCTTCGGAACAAGGCTCATTATTCTGACCCTGTGCGCCGTTCTGATTCCCGTCGTCTTTTTTATCATTGCCTTCAATTTTCATAACCGGAGTTTTGTCGACGAGATCAACCGGGGAGTCGACAAAATTGAAAAGCAGACCCAGGCCCGCATCGACCGCGCCATCCGGAATATGGCGGAGACGTCGATCCGGGAAAAGGCCGAAGATGTCGTTTTGCAGCTGGACATCTACCTTGCCCAGCACCGCAACATGACCCTCCGGGAACTGCAGAAGTCCCTGGAATTCAGGCGTCTGGCCGTGCAGCCATTCGGCATATCGGGTTATACATCCGTCCACGATCTTACGACCGGGATCTGCCGCTTTCACCTGAACGCGGAATTGGAAAACCGGGACGTGCATGAATACGATACACTTTTCCCCGGATTGATACCCCTGACGGAAGAGGTCCGTCTCCAGAAGCGGGCCGGTTGCTATTACAATTGGACGGATTTCGACGGCCAGGTCTATGTGAAGTATGTGTACATGATCGGCCTCAATACGGCAACGGCCGATGGGGTCCGCCTGGCCGTGGCCAGCACGAGCTACCTGGATGAGTATGCCGAGCCGATGCGGCTCACTCATGAAGCATTCCGTGAAATGACGACGGGCCTCATCCGGACCGTCAATGCTTTTTCAAAGGCCTTCTGGCAGGCATCCCTGGTTCTGCTCATCGTGGCGGGCGGGCTCCTGTTTTTCTTTGCCTACTGGATGGGAAAGTATTTCTCCTGGACCATCGACAGCCTGAGGAAGGCGACGGCGACCGTCAATAAGGGCGAATTCAACGTTTCCGTTCAGTCCCGTGTCAAGGGCGATCTGGGAGCCCTGGTGACGGACTTCAACAACATGTTCGTCCGACTGGCGGCCACGACGGTTTCCAAGCAGCGCCTGGAGGAAAGCGAGGCGAAACTGCGGGTTATCAATGATGAGCTGGTGAAGGAGATCGAGGAACGGCATCATGCCGAGGAGGCATTGCGCATATCGGAGCATAAATTCCGGAATCTCTTCGAATATTCCAAGGATGCCATCATGATCCTCGATAAGGAAGGTTTCAAGGACTGCAACCAGGCAACCCTGGAAATGTATCTGTGCAGGACAAAAGAGGAATTTACCGCCCACCACCCGGCGGATCTTTCCCCCCCCAGCCAGCCTTCCGGATTGGAATCCTGGCAGGAGTCTCTGCGGCACATTGAAAAGGCCCTCAAGAACGGCTCCAGTTCCTTTAACTGGGTGCACAATAAGACCGACGGAACCCTTTTCCCCTGTGAAATCCTCCTGAGCCGGTTCGAGATGGAGGGAAAAGAGGTGGTTCAGGCGGTGGTTCGCGACATTACGGAGCGGATCAAATCCGAGGAGGCGCTCCGGGAAAGTGAAAATCGTTTCCGCCTTCTGGCGGAAAGCACGCCGGTGGGAATCGCCGTTTTGAATCCCGATCGGCAATTCGATTATTTTAATCCCCGGTTTACCAAAATTTTCGGCTACAGCCGGGAAGATCTTCCCGACTGGAAAACCTGGTTTGAAATGGCGTATCCGGATCCGACGTATCGGGATGAATTTACCATTTTTTATCAGGACGAGGCGGCGGCCAAGACGGAAGCGGCGGCCATGTGGGAACGGATTCTCAACATGCGTTGTAAGGACGGAAGCGATAAAACCATTCATTTTCGGTCAGTTATCATGCCAAACCGGAATCGCCTGTTGACTTTCGAGGATATTACCGAGTACCAGCAAATGCAAATCCAGCTCCGGGAAGCGCAGAAGATGGAGGCCATCGGAACCCTGGCGGGAGGCATCGCCCATGACTTCAACAACCTGCTCATGGGTATCCAGGGATACGCTTCCCTGATGCTTCTGGAGATCGACCAGAAGCATCCCTTTTACGAGAATCTTGAAGCGATCGAAAAGCAGGTTCGCAGCGGGGCCGACCTGACGAAACAACTCCTTGGCTATGCCCGGGGAGGTCGATACGAAGTCAGGCCGACCAACATGAATGAACTTGCCGAACAGACCCTGAGCATGTTTTCCCGGACCCGGAAAGAACTGAATATCCGCCGGTCCTATGGCGATTCCCTCTGGATTGTTGACGTCGACCGGCCCCAGATCGAACAGGTCCTTTTGAACCTGTTCCTGAATGCCTGGCAGGCCATGCCCGGCGGCGGTGATCTTTTCCTGGAAACATCGAATGTCCGGTTCAATGAGGAGGAAGCGGCGGACATCGATCTCATCCCGGGGACATATGTCCGCCTGTCCGTCCGGGATACCGGTGTCGGCATGGACGACTGGACCCGGGAGCGGATATTCGAACCCTTCTTTACGACCAAGGAAATGGGCCGGGGCACGGGATTGGGACTGGCGACGGTTTACGGGATCGTCAGGGGACATCAGGGGTTCATCAAGGTGCATTCGGAAAAGGGTGTGGGGTCGGTCTTCACAATTTACCTGCCGGCTTCGGAGGCCAGGCTGGAGGAGGAGAAGGTCAGGCCGTCGGAGGAACTGAAGAAAGGCGGCGAGACGATTCTCCTGATCGACGACGAGGAGGTGGTCCTCATCGTAACCCGGCGGATTTTGAGGATGCTGGGATACACGGTCATCACGGCCTCATCGGGCCCCGAAGCCGTCGAGATTTACCGCTCACGGCGGGATGAGATCTCCCTCGTCATCCTCGATATGATCATGCCGGGCATGGGAGGCCGCGAAGTCTTTGAGAGGTTGAAGCGGATCAACGCCCACATCCGGGTGATCCTGTCCAGCGGCTACAGCGTTGAAGGGCAGGCCCAGGAAATCATCGACCGGGGCGCCCTGGCCTTTATTCAAAAACCGTTTACGGCCAACAATCTGTCGGAGAAAATTCGGGAGGTGCTGGAAACCGACCTTTCCTGTATCAAGGAAGGTTGAATGTCGGGTCGCCGGACCCCACGCTCCGGGACTGGTGATTTGTGCAGGAACGGAGATTTTCGATTCCTAGCCGACGACGGTGTCCGGTCCAAGCCGGTAGCCACGCAGAAAATCCCGTACGGACATCCGGTTCTTGTTTTCCATCTGGATATCAGCAGGATAAATGAAGCCGTCCGCCGCGGCAACAGCCAACAGGCCTGAGGTCGGGTTGCTGACGGCGCCGGGTGCCGTTGATGAGGATGACGTCTCGCCCCGGGCGGCGTAGATCTTCAGCTTCTTGCCGTTCAGGAATGTGTATGCACCCGGATCGGGAGACAAGCCCCGGATCAGGGACAGCACGTCCCTGACACTCCGCTTCCAATCGATGATACAGTCCTCTTTTTTGATCCTTGGCGCCAGGGTGGCTTCCGCGTGATTCTGTGGAATCGGCCGGACCGACTGATCGATGATCATTTCGATGGTTCGTTGGAGCATCCGGGCGCCTATTTCGGCCAGCCGGTCGTGGAGGCTCCCGAAGTTTTCCTCCGGCAGGATCGGCACCGGCTCCTGAAGCAGAATATCCCCCGAATCGACCCCTTCGTCCATCCTCATGATCGTCATGCCCGTCGT
>CAZIPU010000010.1:14171-26316 GCA_964541005.1 uncultured Syntrophales bacterium
TTTCCCAGATTGAGAATTTCCCGGGCCAGACCGTGGAGGGGCGCGATTTCCTTCCCCTTCAGAATGATCTGCCAGCGGTACCGCCCCCGGATCTTTTCGATGGGGGAACGGGTCGGCCCGATGACCTCGATCCGTTGATAGGACCGCTCCCGGTTTCGGATTGCCGTCAAATCCTTTTTCAAAACCTCGGTGTCCGTCTGAGCCCGGGTCTGATCGGTGGCGGATAGGTGAAGGGTGATCATCCGGGAGAAGGGTGGGTAGGATAAGGTCTTTCGCAGGTTGATTTCCTCTTCGTAGAAGGACAGGTAGTCGTGACGGCTGGCCTTCATGACCGTGTAATGTTCGGGATTGAGGGTCTGGATGATGACCTTACCCGGAACATTTCCCCGGCCGCTTCGGCCGGAAACCTGTGTGAGGAGCTGAAATGTCCTCTCTGCGGCCCGGAAATCGGGGAGGTTCAGGGACATATCCGCGGAAATGACGCCGATCAGGTTGATGTGGGGGAAATCATGGCCCTTGGTGATCATCTGAGTTCCCACGAGGATATCGATTTCCCGGTTTTCCAGGCGCCGGAGGATCCCTTCACGCTTCCCCCGTCCGGCTACCGTGTCCCGGTCCATGCGTCCGATGGAGGCATGGGGAAAATGCCGCCTGACCTCGGCCTCCAGTCGCTCCGTTCCGGTGCCGTACCGGAGTACGCGCCCTCCTCCGCAGGCGGGGCAGATGGCGTTCATTTTTTCACTGTAGTCGCAATAGTGGCAGTGCAGCCGGCCGGTATCGCTGTGATAGGTCAGGGAGACCGTGCAATGGGGACAGGTGAACCCATGCCGGCAATCGGGGCAGTAGAAAAAAGTGTGAAATCCCCGCCGGTTAAGAAACAGGAGGGTTTGGTATCCTTGGGCCAAACTGTCGGACATGGCATGGACCAGGGGCGTGGAAAGAACGGGGATGGCCCCCGTTTCGTCTTTTTCGTTGCTCATGGAGACGACTTCCACCTCCGGCAGGGGCCTGTTTTCAACCCGGTTGGGAAGGGAAAGACAGGCATATTTCCCCGAGCGGACGTAGTAATAGGTCTGCAGCCCCGGCGTGGCGGAGCCCAGAACAACCGCGGCGCCGGACATCTGCCCCCGGACGATGGCGGCGTCCCGTCCGTTGTACCGGGTCCGCTCGTCCTGCTTGTACGATCCGTCGTGCTCCTCATCGACGATGATGAGCCGCAGGTTCCTCAGAGGAGCGAAAACGGCCGAGCGTGCCCCGACGGCGATCTTTAAATCACCCCGGCGGATGCGCCGCCATTGGTCATAGCGAATGGTTTCCGGAATATCGCTGTGCAGGACGGCGATTTCATGTTCCGGGAACCGGCTGCGGATTCTTTCCATAAGCTGTGTGGTCAGAGATATCTCCGGAACCAGGAAAAGGACGCCGCCACCCAAACGGAGGGCCTCTTCCATGGCATTCAGGTAGACCTCGGTCTTTCCGCTTCCCGTTACGCCGTGGAGAAGACTTACGGAAAAACGGCCCTTGGAGAGTTTTTCCCCTATTTTCCGAACGGCTTTAACCTGTTCCCGGTTGAGAACCGGCCGTTCGGGCCGGCAACCACCTTGCGAGGACCGCCCATTCCCACGAAACGCTTCTTTTTCCGTTATCCGGATGCATCCCTTCTTCTTGAGTGCATCCAGGATGGACGGACTGTAATCACCCTGACTTTTCAAACCGGCAAAAGTTGTTTCACCGCTGTTCCGGATGGAATCAAGGAGCGCCTGCTGCCTGGCCGTAAGCTTCATTCCATCGGGGAAAGGGACAATGCAGGAAACCCATTTTTCCGTTTTACTGCCGATTCCGGCATGCATGACCCGCTCTTCGACAACGATGAGACCCCGTTCCTGAAGCGTCCTCAGAGTGCCTGCCAGGGATTTGTCCGGCAGGAGACGGCCGGCTTCTTTCCAGGAGATTCCGCCGGGCGTCCGGCGGAGGAGATTGAGCAGAAGCGTTTCCTTTTCTGAAAGGGTTTCTCCGGCTGAAACAGTGCAATGAAAGGCCGGTAAAATCACCCGCTCGGTTTTGGGATTGATGCCGGAAGGGAGGGCTTCCGCCAGGATTTTTCCCAGGGGCTGCAGGTAGTATCCGGACAGCCACCGGTAGAAGACAAGGTCTTCCAGATCGAAGAGGGGTTCCGTGTCGAGGATACGGATAATGTCTTTGGTTTCAGGATGATCCGATTCGGTCAGGACTTCCAGGATATAGGCGGCCAGGGTTCTTTTCCCGAAGGGGGCGAGGGCCCTTTTCCCGACTTCCGTGACCGATTCAAGCGCGGGGGGAACCGCATAGATGAAGGTCCTGTCTGTCGGGATGTTGACGGCGGTTCTGACAAACATCGTGGCCGTTACTCCGAATCAGCTTCCGGAAAAAAAAGGCGCCCGTCAGCCGCGCAATTAACGCGGGGCAAAGGACGCCGGATAGCCGTCGAAAAGGCAGTTGAGGATCAGGTCATTCTCCCTTTAACTTTTCGAGCTTTTCCTGTTTTGTTTTGCAGTCGATGCAGAGCGTGGTAACGGGCCTCGCCATTAAACGCTTTTCCGAAATGGGCCCGCTGCACGATTCACAGATCCCGAAGGTGCCGTCATCGATGCGTTTGATAGCCTCCTGCATCTTGGCGATGAGCTTTCTTTCCCGGTCCCGGATGCGCAGTTCGAAATTCCTGTCCGACTCTAGGGAGGCCCGGTCGGTCGGATCGGGGAAGTTGACCTTTTCGTTGGTCATTTCCGATACGGTTTTTTCCGCCTCGTCCAGAAGTTCATTGATTTTCTGGGTCAACATAAATCTGAAGAACGCTAGTTTTTCCGGTTTCATGGTCATGTACTCCATTTTTTCCGCAGTCTGTCGAAAAGATCGTTCTAAATACACGAAAGGGCACGGTTTGTAAAGGAGAAAAACACCTCCGCCGATGATTTCATGTGCGATCTAATATAATAATATTATTAAGTTATCTTCTTTATTCGCCGGTGATCCGCCCTATTCGGAACGGTAAACGGTCCGGATCTTTTCGACGATATTGGTAGTCGAGGCACCCTTGATCTCGGGGATGACGGCCACCCGTCCTCCCCAACTCCGGACGGCGTCCCGGCCGACGATCTTATCTTCTTCCCAGTCACCGCCCTTGATCAGGACGTCCGGTTTCAGGTATTCGATCAGTTCAAGCGGGGTCAGTTCCTCGAAGAGGGTGACATAATCGACCGATTCCAGGGCGGCCATCACGTCGGCCCGTTCCTCCTCCGGTACGATGGGCCTTTTCTCGCCCTTGATGGCCCGAACGGAGGTGTCGCTGTTCAGGGCAAGGACCAGTACGTCCCCTTGCTTTTTCGCCTCACGCAGATAACGGACATGGCCGACATGGAGGATATCGAAGCAGCCGTTGGTAAAAACGACTTTTTTCCCCTGCTGATGCAGGGCATCGATTTCGGACTTTAAATCGTCCCGGGACAGAATTTTGCCCATGGATCGACTCCTTCCTTGAAAATGTGTTTTCCGCCTGTTGTTTCAGGAGAGAGCCCGACTCAGGGTCAAGATCGCCACCGCTGCGGCGCCTGACCGTTTCAAGGCGTGGGCGCATTCTCCGGCCGTGCTGCCCGTTGTGTAGACATCATCAACAAGGATGATTTTTTCTCCCGCTACCCGGGTCGGTTTTGTGACATCAAACGCTCCCCGGACGTTTTGTTCCCGTTCCTGCCGGCCGAGATGGATCTGGGGCGGCGTGGGGATGATCCTTTGCAGGGCCAGATAATCCAGTTTCAGTTTATGGCGCTCGGCGATTTCCCTTGCCAGGATCAGGGACTGATTGAATCCCCTTTCCCGAAGTCTCCGGACATGAAGCGGCACGGGCATGACCACGGAATAATCCTGAATGTCGAAGCAAGGATAGGGGTAGCCGGCCATGATTTCTCCCAGGGTTTCTCCGATCGTAACCTCGCGGCCGTATTTGCAACGGTGGATCAACTCCTGGAGGACACCCTGATAGGCCCCGACGGATCGGGCTGCGGCAAAGGGCGGAGGGGATAACAGGCATGATTCGCAGGGATGGTCCGTTCCCGCCTGATCGGCGTAGGGCAGCCCGCAGACAGGGCACAGGGGCGAGGACAAAAAACGGAAATCCGCGGCGCATTCCTCGCAAAAGGGTGGTGACCGCCTTTCCCCCAGAGATTTCCCGCAGGCCATGCAACGGGGCGGGAAAATCAGATCGACCAGTCCCCTGCCAATATCGCGGGCGCTACATTCCATCGTTCAAGGCCGTCAGTTCTTTCGTATCCTCGGGAATTTCCATGGACGGGGCGTCCGACCAGAGACGCTCGAGATCGTAGAAAGCCCGGATCGGTTCGTAAAAGATGGAGATGACGACGTCGATGTAGTCGAGGAGAATCCATTTCCCGTAGGTGGTTCCTTCCGTGCCCAGAGGCAGAAAGCCGGCCTTTTTCATTTTTTCCTGAATCGCGGAACTGAGGGCCTGAACTTCCCGATCCGATGAACCGCTCATGAGGATATAATAATCGGCAAACGATGAGATTTCTTTGATGTTGAGGATGACCAGGCTTTTTGGTTTCTTTTCCAGGGCCGCATTCACGCAGAGAAGTACCCTCTGCTGTGCGGTTAGATCCAATGCTTCCTTCAATCATGCCTCCCGTTTCGGTAAAAAGGTTAAGCTACCCGATGATTCGGATCCCTTCGCTGCAAAAGCGCTTTCTCTTGACGCCTTCCCGGTAACAAATATTTCACAGGGTGTCAACCCCAAAGGGTTTATTTGCCGGTTGATGAACCGGGTACGGTGTGATAGAGACAAGGCCT
Source organism: uncultured Syntrophales bacterium (assembly GCA_964541005.1). GTDB lineage: Bacteria > Desulfobacterota > Syntrophia > Syntrophales > JAAYKM01 > JAAYKM01. Next base: position 19,008 of record CAZIPU010000010.1, read on the forward strand.
GTTCCGTTGAAATGGGTGTGTTGCGGTTGGTGTTCGAATCGGAAAAGGAGAATCGTGAAAAGAGACGTCGTCGCAGAGATTCAGGTCCACATGCCTTTTCACTTTCTTCGGGAACAATTCCTTGCCACGGTCATTGCGGAAAGGATCAATCCCGAAGTGGCGATCAATCACCGGGACCTGGAGGGCTATCCCCGTGATGTTTTCCGTGAGGTCGGCGGAAAGCTGCAGGAAGCCGGATTGCGCGTCACGATCCATGCGCCGTTTCTGGATCTGAGACCCGGCGCCATCGATCCGAAAATCCGCCGGGTGACGGTAGACCGTATTGCCGAAGTCCTCGATCTCGCAGGGTTCTTCCGGCCTTCCTCCATCGTCTGCCATGCCGCCTTTGACGAGCGGTATTACCTGTCCGGGGAAGAACAGTGGCTGCATAACAGCGTGGAAACCTTTCGGGCGTTTCTCCCCCGGGCGGAAGAATTGGCCTGCCCGATCTGCATCGAGAACGTCTACGAGACGGAGCCGGCGATGTTGCGAAAGCTTTTGGACGGTGTCGGCTCTCCATTTTTCCGTTTCTGCTTCGATACGGGGCATTGCAACGTGTTTTCCGAGGTGCCGATGGACTCCTGGATTGAGGTGATGACGCCTTACCTGGGCCAACTCCATATTCACGATAATCAGGGCATCAAAGATCAGCATCTGCCCCCGGGGGATGGAAAATTCCCCTTTGCCGATCTGTTCTCCATGTTAAGAGACCGGAAGCTGAAGCCGATCATTACCCTGGAAACCCATTCCATCGATCATTTCCGGAAGGCTGTTGAGCAAATCGACGTTTTCGGATGGCTGCCCCTTCACGATTCAGGGGTGATCCCTTCCGGTCAACAGGTTTAGAAACCATGCTGCCGTATATCGGTAAAAGACTCTTTTTCATGATTCCTCTGCTCCTGGGGATTACGGTTATCTGCTTCGGGGTCATGCACCTGGCGCCGGGATCGCCCACGGACATGCAGACCCAGATGAATCCCCGGGCATCCGTCGAAGCGCAGGAACGGCTGCGGGCCATGTACGACCTGGACAAGCCGCTTTATCAGCAGTACTGGATCTGGCTCAAGAAGGTCGTCGTTTTCGACCTCGGGACGTCTTTTTCTTCCGATCGCCGGCCTGTTGCCGAAAAGATCGGGGAACGGATACCCATCACGGTGCTTTTGAACGTCCTTTCCCTGGTTCTGATTCTGATGGTGGCCATCCCGATCGGCGTGCTGTCGGCGGTACACCGGAATTCATTGTTTGACCGCCTGACGAGCGTGTTCGTCTTTGTAGGCTTCGCCGTGCCGACTTTCTGGCTGGCCCTGCTGTTGATGATTTTCTTCGGGATCGATCTGGGTTGGCTTCCCATCTCGGGCCTGCGTTCCCTGAACTATGAGTACATGCTGCCCTGGACGGCCTTCTGGGACCTGGTGAAGCACCTGATCCTGCCGGTCTTTTTGTCCGCCTTCGGCGGTCTGGCGGGGTTTTCCCGCTTCATGAGATCCAACATGCTTGAAGTTATCCGTCAGGATTACATCACCACGGCCCGGGCGAAGGGGCTCAGCGAACGGGCCGTGATCTACAAGCACGCCCTTCGCAACGCCCTGCTGCCTGTGATCACCATTTTAGGCCTGTCCGTTCCCGGATTCATCGGAGGGAGTGTTATCTTCGAAACGATCTTCGCCATCCCCGGCATGGGACAACTCTTTTACATGGCCGTCATGTCGAGAGACTACCCCGTGGTGATGGGGATCCTCTATATCGGCGCGATTCTGACCCTGTTCGGGAATCTTATCGCCGACATTTCCTATGCCCTGGCGGATCCGCGGATCCGGGTTTCGTCGTGATGTGATAACGGACAAAGTCAGGTTGACATGGGGGAATTTATCCTTTAGATAGAATCGGATTGTTTAATTTTTGAACCAAGGGGGATACATATCGATGCCTTCTGCAAGTTCCGTAGCGATGGGGGGTAATTTCCATAACAGTATCTTAGGCATGATTGTCGACGCGGGCGGCGTGGTGCAGCTTGTGCTGCTTGTGCTGTTTCTGTTTTCCATCGGATCCTGGACGATTATTTTGCTGAAATACCGGGAGCTTGGTAAAGTCCGAAAGGAGAACGACCAGTTCCTGGATCTCTTCATGAAAAAGACCAAGCTGTCCGACCTGATCGCCGAGGCCAGGAAGTTCAAATATTCGACGGTGGCCGAGGTTTTTCGGGTCGGCTACGCGGAGCTCGCCAAGGCGACGAAGGCCGCGAAGCCGTCTGGGGCGGAGGAAACCCTTTCCCCGCAGTCGGAAGACGGCATGATCGTCTTCCTGGAGCGGTCCCTGGGGCGGGCCTGTTCTGCCGAGGCGTCGAAGATGGAGAAGGCCCTGGGATTTCTGGCGACCACGGGCAACACCTGTCCCTTTATCGGTCTTTTCGGAACGGTCTGGGGGATCATGGATACCTTTAAGGGTATCGGCGCCCGCGGTTCGGCGACATTGGCGGTAGTGGCCCCCGGGATCTCCGAGGCCCTGATTGCCACGGCGGCGGGCCTGGCGGCAGCCATCCCCGCAGTCATTTTCTACAATTATTTTCTCAATCGCATCCGGGGTGTCAACCTTGAAACGGACAACTTCGCCTCCGATTTCCTGAATCTGATCGACCGCTACTACAACAGAAGATAAACCGCCATGAAGTATTTTAATCGACATCGGTTATCGGAACATCGACCCCTTTCGGACATCAATGTGACCCCCCTGGTGGACGTGGTCCTGGTTCTCCTCATCATCTTTATGGTGACGGCCCCCATGCTGCAAATGGGTATCGACGTGAATCTGCCCAAGGTCAAGGCAAAAAGTGTCGATATTACCGAGGAAAAACTGGTCCTGACGATCGATGGCGGCCGCCGGATATTCCTGAATAAAAACCAGATCCCCCTGCAGGACCTTAAACCGAAACTGGAGGCCATCTTCCAGGACCGCATTGAACGGGAAATTTTTATGAGAGCGGATAAAAACGTTCCATACGGTTTTGTCGTCGAAGTCATGTCGGAGATCCGGAAGGCGGGCGTGGACCGGCTGGGAATGGTCACGGAGCCGCCGCAAGAGACGGTTGAATGACAGACCCGATTGATGCCATCACCCTTGACCGGGACCTGATGGAATCTCTAGATCGACTGAGGATTCGCCCCTACGGGAAGTCGCCGCTGGGGACGATGATCCTCTGTTCCGTCGTGATCCATATTGTCTTCCTCTCCCTGGTCATGTTCCGGCCCATGACAACCTCCGCGAAGTTGACGTTCGGAACGTATTATACCGTCGATCTGGTTCGCGGTGCCGATCTTGCGAGTCCGGGCTCTACCCGGAGCGCCTTTTCCGAGGAGATGAAGGGGCTTCTCAGTCCAGGCAAGGATGTCATCTTGCGAAACAGGGCGGAACGCCACACCCTGCCGCCGATCAGCAGGCTGGATACGAAAGAGAAATCCTCGAAGGAAGTCAATAAAGCGATCGAAGATCTGAGGCGAAAAATGGCTGCCGTTCCCCGTCGCGCTCAAACCTCTCCTGCCGTGGCGGACAATGCCGGCCAGGGCAATGCGGCCATGGGAGAGAATGAAATGAATGCATACTATGGGGCGATCTGGTCAAGGATCAGGGCGAAATGGGCCTTCCCCGGCGGGTTGCTTTCCGGGAAAGATTATGTTGCCGTGATCCACGTCCGTATTATGCGAAACGGCGCGGCCGAAGGAATATTCCTGGAAAAACGGTCTGCCAGCACCTTGTTTAATGAATCGGCCGTCAAGGCCGTCAGAAAGGCATCCCCCTTTCCGCCTTTGCCGGCGGGGATAAGGGATTCAAGCATTGAAGTGGGTATCCGTTTCCATTCGTCGCAGTTGAGTGACGGGTAATCGAGAATCCGGTTCTTTGGCTGAGCTTCGAATCGGGAAGACAAGACAGGGGGATATGAGGCGGACAGATGAATTGGAAAGATAACGCAGGCGGCATCAGAATAAGGGGTATCGTCCGGGTAATCTGTTGTCTTCTCCTGATGCTGCTCCTTATTCCGGGGGCGGCGGCCCGGGTTTATATCGACATCGACTCCCCCGGCTTTCAGAAATTCCCCCTGGCGATTGCCGATTTCCAACAGGCAGGGGGCGAGAAGGACGCGACGAATCTGTCCCGGTGGTTTCCCGACGCGACGGCCCGTTACCTGGACATGACCGATTATTTCCAGATCAAGGATCGGCGCGCTTTCCTGGAATCATCGGGCGGCGCGGCCGGCGACCCGTTCAAGGTTCAATTCCCGGACTGGACGACGATCGGTGTCGATTACCTGGTCAAAGGTGTCTTCACCCTGCAGGGACGGACTTTAGCATCGGAAATCCGGATCTACGACACGATCAAGGCCGAGGAGGTATTCCGGAGAACCTATACGGGTACGGTGGATGGAAAGCCGGAAATGGCCAGGAAAATGGCCGGGGACATCCTGGCGGCACTCACGGGGACAAGGCCCCTTTTTGAAACGCAAATCGCATTCAGCCGGAAAACGGCCCAGGGGGGGGATGTTTTTACCGTTCACTTCGACGGTTCTGCTGCCACGAAGCGGACGGCGGAATATGCCCTGGTTTTTTCCCCCCACTGGTCTCCCGACGGCCGTTACCTGTCCTACACATCATACCGCTCCGGGACCCCTGCTGTCTATATCAAGGATTTGAAACAAAAGGTAACAAGAAGGGTCACGCCCCATGCGGGGATGAATCTGGCCGGCCCCTGGTCGCCGGACGGCCGGAAGATGCTGCTCACCCTGAGCAGGGACGGTAACGAAGAGATTTATTCGATTGAAATCGCCACGGGAATCCTGAAAAGACTGACCCGACATTTTGCCATCGATGTATCCCCCTGTTGGTCGCCTGACGGGAAAAGCATCGTTTTCGTTTCCAATCGATCCGGTTCGCCCCAGATTTACGTGATGGATGCGGATGGAAACGGCGTCAGAAGGCTATCCTACGAAGGGGGGTACAACACGTCCCCCGCCTGGTCGCCACGGGGCGACCGGATTGCCTACGAAAGCCGGACAGGTGGGGGATTTCAGATATTTACGATCAACCCTCAGGGGGAGGATCTGCAGACGGTTACATCTGCCGCCGATGGTGTTCATGAAAAGCCCGCCTGGTCCCCGGATGGACGATACCTGGCCGCCATTTCCCGCAAGGGAGGTCGCCATCGCATCGTTGTGATCGGCATGAGCGGCTCGAAAACGAGGACGGTCTACGAATCACAGTGGAAGTGCAACGGTCTGGCCTGGTCGCATTAGCAAGTGCGAATCGGGACTGCGGAGAAATTTCCCCCGGGACGCTTTTTTAGATTGACCTTTCCCGTTCCATTGTGGTTTCATACATCCGGTTTTCTAACGGGGATTAGGGGAGTTTTATCCGTAAATTCCCGGGGCATGCGATGACGATGAAAAGGTGTAAAAATTCCGGAAAGGCTGTCGGAATGGACTCCGGACGTATCTTGACAAGGAGGTTGAAATGAAGAAAACTGCTCTATGCACCCGTTTCACGCTGATTCTGCTGATCGTTATCCTGATGATGTTTCAGGGCTGTGCCAAGAAACCGGTCATCCAGGAAGATGTGGCCCGCACACCGCAGGTCGGCACGGCAGAAAAGGCGCCGGACCAGACCGTCCGGGAGGATACCGGTGAACTGGCCAAACTGGGGAAAACGGTTTCCGAGGAAGCAACGCCTCCGAAGAGCGGCAAATCCGAACGGCTGGGTTATTTCGTGGTTTCCACCCCCGATGGGGACTATGTTTTTTATGACATTCACTTCGATTTCGACAAGTACGCCCTCCGCGCCGAAGATCGGGATTCGCTCAACCGCTACGCGAAATGGTTCCAGGACAACCGGCGCTATTTTATCCTCGTCGAAGGTCACTGTGATGAAATGGGAACGGAAGAGTACAATCTCGCTCTGGGGGAAAGAAGGGCCGAAGCGGTCAGTAAATACCTGATTGACCTGGGTGTTGCCCCGGGAAGAATCAAGACGGTCAGTTATGGCGAGGCGTACCCCCTTGACCCGGCGCAGACGGATGAGGCATTCGCAAAAAACAGGCGGGCGCATTTTATCGTGTCTTTGGAGAAATAATTGAAAAATTGGAGGATTAAGGCGTGAAGAGGTTTCTGACATTCATTTTATGGGCTGTCCTGGCGGCTTTTGTCTGCGGATGCGCGACGTCGTCCGACCTGAAAAAACTCGCGGGGCAGGTGCAGGATAATGAAAAGCAGACCGATCAACGTCTTAAGAAACAGCAGGAAAATATCGATCTCCTGAACGAATCTATGGCTTCGCTTCATAAAAATCAGGCCGATGTCGGTGTAGAGATGATGTCGTTGAAAGATTACCTGCAGGAGATGCAGGGCTTAAACGACAAACAGCGGAAGGACATCGCGGCGCGCCTCGGTAAAAAAGACGACGAAATCAAGGAGCTCAAGGAGAAACAGGATCGTCTCATTCTCCGGATCGGTTTCCTGGAGACGTATCTGGGATTGGGGGACAAGGACAGCCGAAGCGATAACGGAGAAAAGGGTAAACCGTCAAACGGAGGCACCAAGGATATGCCGAAAGTCCTTTCCGACAAGGACCAGGCATACGCAGCGGCTTATGACCTCTTTAAGGAAGGGTCTTATGACAAGGCCAGGGCGCAGTTTCAGGATTTCCTGAAGAACTTTGCCAATACCGAGTACTCCGACAATGCCCAGTTCTGGATCGGGGAGTGTTACTATTTCGAGGGGAATTACGAACAGGCGATTCTGGAGTATGACAAGGTCACGAAAAATTATCCCAAAGGGGACAAGGTGCCGTTGGCCCTTTTGAAGCAGGGTCTTTCGTTCGTCAATATGGGGGATAAGGTCAGCGGCCGTTTAATCCTTCAGCAGGTCATCAAGAATTATCCCAATACCAGCCAGGCGCGTGTGGCCCGCTCCAAGCTGTTGGAATTGAAGTGATGGGCTGAATCCACGCATCCTTGCCCTGTTTCTTCTCTGATGGAGTGCAGGGCTTTTTTATTTGGAAATCCCAGGGATGAACGCAGATGTCGAAAACGGTGTTTCTCAATCCCAGTTTCGGATCGGAATGCCTTCTCCCGGAAGGGAAAGGTCGAATAAATCGGATCCCGCATCTTTTACGGCCCGGAAATCGCTGCAGGTGATGACAATCCGGCTTCCATCTCCCGGTTCAATCTTAATGATTTCCGGCATTTCAAAGTTGTCCGATTGCAGTCCCCACCGGTAGGATACCTGATT
>CAZIPU010000011.1:0-3523 GCA_964541005.1 uncultured Syntrophales bacterium
GCATCATAATCACGGAATAGAAAACCATTTCCGACATCGACAGGAGAACCGTCTATTTTCAATCGCAGTTCCCTGATCTTATCATGATACCCTCCCGTGTCCCGGTTCGTCGCCGTGGCGCCGAATAGGTTACCGACCTGATCAATCTGTCCGCAAGGTTCATACAGTGAAGCACCGAACACGTCACTGGCCGCGGCGAAACCGAGCATTGAAAGGGATTCGTTAAAGGGCTGGTAAACGATTTTGCCTCCTGATGCCCAGGCAATGCGTCCCAGCACATCCACATGCGTTCTGTCGCTTCCGACGCCGTCTCCTACGACGGCAATCTGAACCTCCGGGAATGCGTCGACGAACCTTTGGACGATCTGCTCCAGCAGTTCAACGCCCTTCTGGACCGGATCCAGCCGGGACGGCCAGAAAAACAGGATGGCATCGGGGTTCACATTCAACCCGGTCCGCTTTTGAAATTCGACTCGGTTGATGCGTTTTGCCTCGTAAAAATTGTCCGGGTTGTATTGTTGCACCAGATCATCACAGTTTTCAGGATACATGATGGATGCCGGCGCGTTGATAATGGACCTCGCGGCATCATTGAAATATTTTGCCTTGACTTCGTTGCGCACGCTCCAGGGAATGATGGGCCGGTCTATGAAATAATCCTCCACCACTTCCCGCAGGAAGCGTTCACCGACGAAATTGATCAGGGTTGAATTCTTGATGGCCGTTGCCTGGGCATCGATACATCGTCTGCCGTCCACGGAACCGAAGTAGAGATAATCGGAAAGCTCATCTACATTGACGCCGGAGAGGGTATCAACGGGTATGAGCGCCGTGAAGACATTGTGTACCGTGTGCAGGAAAGGAATGCCGGATGCTTTTGCATAGGCGGAAATGAGGCCGCCGGCCATCCAGTCGTGCGTGTGCATGATCATGTTCCCTTTGTGTCTCGCCCGGACGGTCTTGATAATGTCGTTGATGAGGGCCTGCTGAAATTCGGCGGCGGTCAGGAGCGGATCTCCCGAATAGGCGCTCAGGTTTTCGGCGAAAACTGCGGAACTTACAAGATGAATTTTTTTTGAATCGGTCTTGTAGCGGATTTCCCGCCATTGTTTTTCATCTACATTTGATTCCCTTTGAAATCTTTTCTTCAGGTTGAGCGTTGCGATATGTACGTCGATGCCTCTTTCAGAAAGTCCCTCGCACAGGGCTGAAACCACCTCCCCCTGGCCGCCGCTTTTACCCGAAATATACCGCGCCAACTCTCCCATGTCTTCCGGAAGTCTTCCCGTTTCCGGTGTGATCAGGAGCACCGCGGTCCGTTCGGCTCTTTTCAGGATTTCATACCTCCTGATAACATGGTCGAGGTCATCGATTTTTCGGGTCAGAATCAGGGTGGGTTGGGCGATGGACCCGCCATAGGGATTGAAATAGGAATGCACGGCATGGTCTTCATCGATATGTTCATGCAGAAAGTAGACATGATCGGAGGTGGTCAGATATCGCCACTTTGTCAGGAGTTCTCCCCCCGCTTTTTTGACGTCCGGCTCCAACCTTTCAATATCCCTGAACAGATGATATTGGGTCGGATTACCGATCCAGCCGAATGTATCCTTACGCGCGTCCGCCCAGGAGGACGTCGAAAGGGAATGAATATCGATTACCGGACAGTCTCCCTTGTTTTGAACCAGGCGGGCAATATCGGAGGGGTTTCCCATCATAATGTTGGAAGCCTTACTCAACTCTGCGGGAAGCCCTTTCCAGAAATCAAAAATTCCGCGCTCCTTCCAGATATGTTCACCAATGTGTTCGAAGTCGAAGCCTAAAATGACGGCTTCACCGTCCACCTGCGAAATATAGCCTGCATATTGTTCCGGGCTGATCGGCATGTGGGGAAATCGGAAGGCAATATCATCGCTCAACTCGCGATTTCTGGCCAGAACAAGCATGTTCGTGTCTTTGGCCCGAAAAACGGCGTTGGGTGAAACAAGCTGATTTCCCTGCATAAACATATCGTTTCTCTTTTCACAGAGCATGGCCACGTAGCCCATATCGGCAACGACTTCGGCGATATGGTTGTTGTACATGAGTTCCGTATTGCGGAAAGATGTCGGGAAAATGCCGAAAAGTCTTCTCATTTTGTCCCGGTGAAGACTGACCTGATCGCGGAATTCCCTCTTCTGGGGATCTTGATAAAGGCTGCTCAGGGAGTGGTAATAGGTCTCTTCCAGATATTCGACCTGGTTGTTCTTTTCCCCGGCTTCAATTAAAGTCCTCAGCAAATGAACGATTTCCGGCCTGTATTTTTCGGCCTGTTCCAGAAAAGTTCCGGACATGCCGAGGGTGATCTTAAAATCCGGATTTTCCCGAATCAGGTCGTTGAACATGGACAGGGCAGGCAGATAGCATTTATCGGAAACCTTGAGGAAGACTTCCCTGTTCATCTCTTCCCACAGGAATTTGTCGCGGTCCGGATGGAGTCTCATCGGCTGGTGCAGTTGAAAATACAAGGTGAGTATCGGCATAAATCCTCGGTTGCCTTTTTAGCAAGGCCGGTAAAATGAAATTTATAAAAGAAAAATCGCTACCGGAAATCAATAATTATGGAAACTTCTCTCAATCCTGTGCTAGTGAAACCATTCTAGACAGTTTACGGATAATCTTCAATATTATATTTAAAAGGCATGAGAAAAAGAAAAAGAATCGGGCTTGCCCTGGGAAGCGGATCCGCGCGCGGATGGTCTCACATCGGTGTGATCAAATGCCTTCACGAGGAAGGCATTCCCATCGATATCGTTTGCGGTTGTTCCATGGGAGCCGTTGTCGGTGGCGCATACGCCGCGGGTATTCTGGATTCGCTGGAAGAACTGGCACGTGAATTTTCATGGTTTGATTTTCTGAAATATATGGATGTCAGCCTGTCACGGCGGGGACTCATTGAAGGAGATCGTATCACCGAATTTTTCCGGAATAAAATATCCAACATTTCCATCGAAGAACTTCCCCTGCCCTACGGCACTGTTGCCGTGGATCTCCATACGGGAAAGGAAATTCATTTCCGAAAAGGACCGCTTCTTGATGCGATGCGGGCAAGCTTCGCCTTGCCCGGTCTTTTCACCCCTTTTCAGAAAGGATCGCAATGGTTGATCGATGGCGGTCTCGTGAATCCCGTACCGGTTTCTCTGTGCAGGACTATGGGCGCAGATATCGTGATTGCGGTAAACCTCAATGATGGCATTCTCGAAAAGAACGTCTCCCGGAAAAGCAATTCGATCATCAACCCCGCTTTTCAGGAAAAGCTGATGGATGTTCTGAAGAGCGACTTTTTCTCGTCGAACTTTTCTTTCTTGAAAAAAACGGAACAGACTGAAAACTTTTCAGCAAGAACCCCAAACATGATTGATGTAATCATGCGCTCCATTTACATCATGCAGGATCGAATTACGCGTCAGCGGATGCTTGTCGATCCGCCGGATGTCCTCATATCGCCCCCGCTATCCGATATATCTCTCCTTGAATTCAACAG
>CAZIPU010000011.1:3623-25135 GCA_964541005.1 uncultured Syntrophales bacterium
ATTGCCCACCGCATTGCCGAGGAACTGGGGGAGGTTGTGGGTCGGACAGTCGGTTACAAAATCCGCTTTGATGAGAAATTCTCGACCGACTCCCGTATCAAGATCATGACCGACGGTATTCTCCTGGCCGAGACGCCTCATGATCCGCTGCTGAAACAGTATGATACGATCATTGTCGATGAAGCCCACGAAAGAAGCGTGAATATCGATTTCATTCTGGGCATGCTTCGCAATCTTCTCAAACGGAGAAGAAACCTGAAAGTCATTATCACATCCGCAACACTGGACACGGAAAAATTTTCACGGGCCTTTCACGATGCACCCATTATAGAGGTATCCGGCAGGCTTTATCAGGTTGAGGTGTCCTATCGCCCCATCGACCAGGCTATGGAAGAGAAAGGCGACATGACCTATATCAATGCCGCCGTCAACGCCGTCGATGAAATCCTGAAAGGTGAAACCACCGGTGATGTCCTGGTATTCATGCCCACCGAACAGGACATCCGTGAATGCTGCGAAATCCTGAAAGGGAGAAATGATCAGGATACCCAGGTTTTACCTTTGTTTGCACGACTCTCCTGGACGGATCAAAAACGTGTTTTTCTTCATACAGCGGCAAGAAAAGTGATTGTGGCCACCAATATCGCGGAAACTTCGTTGACGATTCCCGGTGTACGCTTCGTCGTCGATACCGGTTTGGCCCGTGAATTACGTTATAACCCGAGATCCGGAACCACCTGCCTGCCGATTTTGCCGATTTCGAAAAGCAGCGCGGATCAGAGAAAAGGCCGATGCGGACGTGTTCAGGACGGTCTTTGCATCCGACTCTACAGTGAAGCCGATTATCGGACCCGAGGGGAATTCAACACCCCGGAAATTCTCCGTTCCAATCTTGCCGGTGTCATTCTCAGGATGCTCTTTTTCAATTTGACGGATGTTCTCTCGTTTCCTTTCATCGACCGGCCCTCAGGAAAAGCGATCAAAGACGGCTTTGATTTGCTCTATGAACTCGGAGCGATCTCCAAAAGGAATAAATCAGGCGGGAATCACAACCCCTGGCAACTGACGGACAACGGCAGGTTAATGGCCCTTTTACCGATCGATCCCCGGGTGGCACGAATGATCATTGCAGGACATTCCGAAAAGTGCCTTCATGAAATCCTGGTGATTGCCTCCGCCCTAAGCATTCAGGATCCCCGGGAAAGACCCGACGAAAAGGAAAAACAGGCCGACGAAATGCATCGTCTCCTGAAAAATCCCCAATCCGATTTTCTTACCTTGCTCAATATCTGGCTCCATTACGGAAAAAACTGGGAGGACCTGCGAACACAGAACAAGATGAGAAAATTCTGCAAAGATCATTTCCTGTCTTACAGGCGAATGAGGGAGTGGCAGGACATTTATCATCAGCTTGTCCGAATCCTGCAGCAGGATGCCGGCTACCGGAATGATCCGGCCGTCCGGGAAGACAGTCCCTCTCCGGATATCACCGCTATCGGGAATGGGTCCGTTCGCAGTCCCGAATACGCGGCGATTCATAAATCGATCCTGTCCGGTTATCTGTCGCATATTGCCCAAAAAAGAGAAAGAAACGGCTTTACGGCCGTGAAAGGGAAAGAAGCCTATCTTTTTCCCGGATCAGGCCTGTTTCATAAAAGCGGGAAATGGATTGTTGCGGCGGAATATGTAGAGACCTCGCGCCTGTACGCACGGACCGTGGCCCATATCGAGCCGGAGTGGCTGGAGCAACTGGGGGGGCACCTGTGTAAACGCACCTACTCCGATCCCCATTGGGATCGGGACAAGGGCGAGGTCTTAGCCTTCATGCAGATCAGTCTCTTCGGATTCATCATTGTTCCGCGACGCACGGTTGCCTATGGCCATATCGACCCGGCGGTATCGGAACAACTCTTCCAGGAGGCTCTGGCCGACGGAGAAGTGAACAAAAAGTTCCCCTTCCTGACTTTTAATCAACGGTTGATCAGACGAATCAAGGATTATGAAGAAAAAATAAGAAAAAGAGATCTGCTGGTCAAACGGGACAGTCAGATCGCATTTTACAGGAAGCGATTACCGGGGATAACGGGTGTCAGATCCCTGCAACGCCTCGTTATCGAAAAGGGTTCGGATGATTTTCTGAAAATGACGGAAGAAGATCTTCTCGATCGGGACATTCACGCAGGAAGCATTGATGAAGATTACCCTGATATCGTCCAATTCGACGACATAACCTTCCGCCTTTCCTATGCCTTCGATCCGGGATCAGAGAACGATGGCGTGACCCTGAAAGTGCCGATCAATGCATTGACCAGTGTGCCTTATGAGGCAATCGACTGGCTCATACCGGGGCTGCAAGAAGAGAGGATTTATGCCCTTCTTAAGGGACTCCCGAAAGAATACCGGAGACAACTTCATCCCATCAGGGAAAAGGCCTTTCGGATTGCCCGGGGAATGGCGAAAAAGAAAATGCATTTTCTGGCCTGCCTCAGCTTGTATATCAAGGAAGATTTGGGAATCGATGTTCCCATTTCCGCCTGGTCAGTGGAACGTCTCGGCGAACATCTTCGGATGCGCTATGAAATTGTCGATGAATTGGGGCAATCGCTCTCATCAAGCCGTGATCTCAAAACGCTTTACTCTGAAACTCTTGAAGGAACTGAAAACGAGGCTTTCGAAACAGCCAGAACACAGTGGGAAAAACAAGATTTCGTTTCCTTTGATATGGATGAATTGCCGGAGCGTGTTCCTTTCCTGATTCACGGTCAAGTGAAAGGGTACTTCTACCCGGCCGTTTCTGACCGGGGAGGATGCTGTTCGGTCAAGCTCTTCAAGGATTCCGATGAAGCCCGGCGCGAACATCGCAAGGGAATGATGCTCTGTTACGCAATTCAGCTAAAAGAGAGGGCAAAGAACTTAAAAAAAATCCTTACTTCAAACCGTGAATTGACCGAATATCTGAAGCCACTGGGAGATGCCACGGAAAGAATCAGGTTCATTATTTATAAAGTAATCCATGATCTATATGACCTGGATGCAAGGAATAACAGGGCTTTTCAGGATAGCCTCGATAGGGAAGCGGAAAGATTTCTGCCCTATGCTGCGGAGATTCTGCCACATATTATCCGGGTCTTGAAAACACATCATACCGTCCATCGGACCATCGAAAACTTTGCGGTTATTAATAAGAGGAATCCGGTGATCTTGAAGTATCTCGATCAACTTCAAAATGAACTGAAGGGCCTGTTACCTCCGGATTTTCTTTTGCATTTCCAACGAGATGATTTCGTAAACCTCATCCGATATATCAGGGCTTTGAGTATCAGGGCGGAAAGAGGGGTATGTAATCTCGAAAAGGATCGAATCAAGGAAAGCGACGTGAGGGAATTCATTCGGGCGTACGATGATTTGATGAAGACGATGAGCCCTATCTGTTCACCGGAAAAAAGAAAGACCCTTTTCGAACTTTCGGCCATGATTCAAGAATACAAGATATCCGTATTCGCACAGGAAATCAAAACCGCGATGCCCGTTTCCCGCAAGAGACTGCTGGAAAAAATTCAAGAGATTGAACAAATGGCATAACGGCCCAATCCTACTGGACGACCTTTATCGTCGTCCCTGCCTTCAGGGAGGAATCGGACAGTTTGTTCATTTTCTTGAGTTCCTGCACGGAAACATCGAAACGCTTTGCCAGAGAGGCGAGAGTGTCCCCTCTTTTTACCTTGTAGCGCCGGTTGTTTTTCCCTGCGGCGAGTTTCTTTTTTCCTTTTACCTTCGAAAGCTTGCCCGGCTTTCCATTCTCTTTCACCGCCTTTACGGAAGAGATGTTATCCGAGGGTATCTTCAGGACCTGTCCTTTTTTCAAAGTAGACCTTTTAGACAGGTGATTGGCTTTACGGAGAGCAGAAACCGTCGTTCCATATTTTTTGGCAATGGACGTGAAAGTTTGCCCTTTTTTTACCTTGTGCTCCAAGAAGGTGGGCTTTTTAATCACTATTTTAGGCGGCGGCGCCGGCGCCGGTTTTTCCCATTGCGGAATCTCATCCATGACGGACAGGAGCTTTGTCGATGAGTCCGCCGGGACTTTCAAGTTGTAATCTCTATCCGGTGTAACTCTCAGGCGTAATTCGGCATTGAGAACATTGAGCATATCTTCAGACATTTCAATTTTGGAGGCAATGTCTGAAAGCCGCATGCTTTTATTGGTTCTTACAACAGTATACGGATATGGGGATTGATTCTCGAAGGTTGGCTCTAAATTCATTCCATACTTTTTAGGATTCCGGATGATATGCAGGGTTGCCAGGAAACGCGGCACGTATCGGGCTGTTTCATAAGGAAGTTTTCGGTAGAGATCCCAGAAACGGTCCAGGTAATTGATATGCTGTCCGGAGATGACTTTCAACACCCTGCCCTCCCCGCAATTATAGGCGGCAAGAGCGGTCAGCCAGTCGCCGAACATGTGATGCAGTTCCTTCAGATAACCGATGGCCCCGACCGTGGATTTCTCGGCGTCCATCCGTTCATCAATCCACTCGTCCCGATTCAAGCCGTATTTGTAGCCGGTCGAAGGAATAAACTGCCACAATCCCAGGGCTCTTGCCCGGGATAAGGCACAGATTTTGAATCCGCTCTCGACCAACGGCAACCAGGACAACTCCTCGGGCAAACCCGCTTTTTTCAGTTCAGCAATGATCATGGGACGGTAAAGTCCCGAACGTTGATATGAAGATATGAAGAAGTCCCTCTCGACGGTCTGGAAAAGACGGATTTCCTTTTGCACATCCGCATTCATGATCAGCGGGATCTCGCTGTATTTACCGTTTGTTTTGGTTTGCAGGGAGGTATAGATCGTGAGAATTCTCTTTGAAATCAGGAGACGCAGATCGTCTTTCTGCCTGGCGATGTCCGGGTCTCCATCTGTTTTGAGCATCAGTTCATAGGCCTGATCCAGAAGCCGGATTGCTCCTTCCACATCGCCTTTAACCCACAGTGCCTGAGAATCTTCCAGAAGCGATAAAGATATTTCCATGATATCCTGTTCCGTATCTTCTTCATCGTCTGCGTCATTTTCCCTCTGACCATTGGATCCGGAGGATTGACCTGTTTTTGGGTCCTGGCAGTCAGCGGCTTTCTTGGTGCTGCAATTTTGGTTTCCCTGGCAGGTTGTTTCAGCCGGTGCGGGCGCTTTTATTCCAAACAGTCTGTCGAAGTAACTCTCCTCGGCAAGCGTTTCGTGGGTATTAAGAAAAAGAAATGAGAATAAAACGGCCATCCATAAAAAACATTTTTTTGCATTCATGACGATCCCTTTATTTTATAAATCCAGATTACATTATGGACGTAAGCCAAACTTCATCAGGTTGTGGCTGTTTCCTATAACACAAAAAAATAACCTGCAAAACCATAATTAACGGCACGGGACATCAGGATGGATCACAACTCCTGATTTATGTTGCAGAATTCATGATCAGGTAGGCGTTGATGAACTCATCGATGTCCCCATCCAAAACCTTGGCCGCGTTGCCGATTTCAAGATCCGTGCGATGGTCTTTAACCATCTTGTACGGATGCAGAACGTAGGATCTGATCTGGCTTCCCCAGGCAATGTTTTTCTTCGTTTTCTGAATCTCGTCCAGCTTCTCGTTTTTCTCCTGCAATTTTCTTTCGTACAGGCGAGACCGCAAATACTTCATCGCCATGGACTTGTTTTTATGCTGCGATCTTTCATTCTGGCACTGGACGACAATTCCTGTCGGCATATGGGTGATGCGGACCGCCGAGTCCGTTTTGTTGACATGCTGGCCGCCCGCGCCGGTCGACCGGTAGGTGTCGATTCTCAGATCTTTTTCATCGATCTCGATGACAATGTCGTCTTCCACTTCCGGGTAAACGAAAACAGAGGCAAAGGATGTGTGACGGCGGGCGCTGGCATCGAATGGCGAAATTCTAACCAGGCGATGAATGCCTATCTCCGCTTTCATATAGCCATAGGCATAATCACCTTCCAGAGTGAAGGAAACGCTTTTGACGCCGGCTTCGTCTCCCGCCAGGTAGTCGATTATTTCCGTTTTGAACCCCCTCTTCTCCGCCCACCGCAGGTACATGCGCAAAAGCATTTCCGTCCAATCCTGGGATTCGGTACCACCCGCTCCGGCATGAATGGAGACGATGGCATTCATCGTATCCTCTTCCTCGCGAAGCATCGTTTTCAGCTCATACTCCCGGACAATATCATCCAGTAATTTCGCTTCATCCGCGATTTCGTCCAGAAACGCCGGGTCTTTCTCTTCGACGGCGAGAGAAAGCAGGGTTTCCAGATCGTTGAGTGCGGAGGTGCGGTTTCGCCACTGGAAAAGCGTGTCTTCCAAACGGCTTTTTTTTCTCAGGATGTCTTTGGCCTTGTCCTGGTCGTTCCAGAAAGATTCCTGCAGGGAGATTTTTTCGAGTGATTTAATTTGATATTCGATTTCCTGGAGGTCAAAGACACTCCCCTAGACGATCGATCCTTTTTCGCAAATCGTTTACTTTATCCGTAAGTTCTTCAAGCATTGCTTAAGTTCTCCTTTAATTGAACTGAAGAAAATGACGCCTAATAAAATCAGGCATATATATATAAAAATATCCCCATATAAAGCATAGATGGTTTTTCGATCAAGAAATTTTACGCTTCCTCTGAGAACAGATCTTTCAAACAGTCCGGTTTGTTTCATAACTTTGCCGGATGGGTCGATGATGGCACTGATACCGGTATTGGCCGCCCTTACAAGGAAGGTCCGGTTTTCCACGGCACGGAAAACCGTCATGGACAAGTGCTGATAGGGTGCGGACGTTTTGCCGAACCAGGCATCGTTGGTGATATTGACCAGTAAATTCGTGCCGTCTGCCTTGTACTTGCGGCTGATTTCGGGAAAAATCGCTTCATAACAGATCAATATCCCCAGGTCATGCCTGCCGATCCCGATCGGATTGACCCCATCGCCTTTTCTGAAATCCCCGATTCCGGCGACCAGCTTGTTGATGAAGGGAAAGAAATGCCTTAGCGGAACATATTCCCCATAGGGAACGAGATGCGTTTTGTCATATTTCCCCGCAGTGCTACCGTTTGGTGACAGCAGGAAAGCGCTGTTCATGTACTCGGTTTTAGCACCGCCGGCGAAATAGCTGGGGCTGCCGAACAGAAGCCAGTCTGACGTTAATTTCGGAATGTTTCGGACCACGGAAGAGAGGTGCGATTCCTCCTGAAAGAAGAAGGGGGTTGCCGTTTCCGGCCAGACGATTAATCCCCGACCGACGGGGGCCTTCTTGAGAGACATGTTCTGGTAAATGTCGATGGATTCCTGCTGGAAAAGAGGATTCCACTTGATGTTCTGGTCAATATTCCCCTGGATGAGGGACACTTCCATCGCTTCGGCCCGTTTAAGCTCTGATTGAATACGATTGAGGGAAAACTGGCCATAACCGAACAGAAGCGCCAGGATAATGCATCCGGAGGCCAGTTCCGGGAGCGCCTTTTTAGCGCTTTCCCGATGGACGATCAGATCGAATAGAACAACATTTACAAAAACAATAAGAAAGGACACTCCATAAATACCCGTTACGTCGGAAAATTGGATGAGGTGTAGATATTTGTACTGAGAATAGGCCAGGTTTTCCCAGGGAAAGCCGGTAAAGAGATGAGATTTCAGAAATTCCAGTCCGGTCCAGAGAAGAGGCGCCGAGACAATTTCCGAAAATCCCCTGTTCCGGAGAAAAACCACACCCGCCGCAAACAGGGAAAAATAAATACTCAGATACAGGCATAGAAGGAGCATGGCGGAAATGCCGATGTAAAGGGGGAGATAGCCGTACATGACAATGACCTGTGCGACCCAGTAGAGCAGACCGATATGAAATATCATGCCCGTAATAAAGCCGAACAGTAAAGCTCTGAAAGGTTTTTCTGTGGTATGAAGGGCGATAAGAAGTGGAATCAATGCGACCCAGGCCGTCAATCCGATGCCGAACTTGGGAAACGAGCCGATCAGAAGAAAAGCCGAAAGAATCGATAGAGTAATTTGCCGGAGGTCTCCACGAACAATGGCGGAAAGATTATACGGGGCAGATGTGATCATTTAATTTCGCCGAAGGGCAACTTTCAGGATTCTTCTTGCTTTTCCGGAAGGACGATTTTGACTTTTTTGATGCTTTTTTCATCGGCCTGGTCAATCGTTAGTTCCATCTCGCCGATCTGGAATGTTTCGCCGACCTGCGGCATTTTACCGAACTCGTGGAAAAGCAGACCGGCCAAAGTCTCGTAATTCCCTTCCGGAAACTCCACGTTGAAATACGCCTCGATTCTTTCAATGTCGGTTCCCGCATTGCAGAGATACGTATCGTCGGATATTTTCACAATGTCTTCCGCGGGACGTTTTTCGTCTTCGTCACTGATTTCCCCGACGATCTCCTCGATTAAATCTTCGAGGGTAACCAATCCTGCCGTGCCTCCGTATTCATCGATTACAATGGCCATGTGAATTTTCTTCGTTTTCAATTCGTGAAGAAGCAAGCCGGTGCGCATCGTTTCGGGAACAAAATAAGGTTTTCGCAAAACCGACAGAATGTCTTCAGCCGTAATCCGTTTCGACCAGAATTTGAGCAGATCCTTGACATTCAGAATACCGATAATCTGATCGAGGTGACTTCCGTAGACGGGCATGCGGGTATGGCCATGCTTCATGATCAGATCAATGACCTCTTCGATGGACGCACCCGATTTTACTACCGCCATCGCTGTTCGTGGAATCATGACCTCCCGTACGATCGTATCGCGAAATTCCAGGATACTTTGGATCATTTCACCGGATTGCGGATCGATCAGGCCGTTTTCTTCCCCTGCATCCAGCAGGGTCTGTATCTCCCGTTCCAGCCGTTCATGATCCCGTTCGACAAAGAAATTTTTCAAGATGGTGAGAATGCCGCTCTGCTTGGAATGTTTCATAAGATAATGATCAAACCCATTCCTACAGGGCGCGGAGATATTCCGGACGCAGGACACTCTTGTCGGCACCGGCAATGATCCGGTTGATCATGTCGACGATCCGGTCCTTGTCCTGGGGTAGTCTGGCCCTGATGGGCAGATAATTAGACGCGTGGTTTGCGGTGAAAAAACAGTCCGTAAAATCGGAATGCGAAATGATCAGGCTTAACTCGTTCAAATAACCGAATTGGTCGGGTTGCGGCAATTTCCCGTTTACATAATCGTCATAGATCGGAGTGCCGGGAATCAGCATCAGGGTCAGCGCCCCGACGTAATCCGGATCAATGGCCGTTAAGACCTTGGCCGTTTCCAGAGCGTGTTCCGTACTGTTTTCGATGCCCCCCAAGCCCAAAATCACGGTAACGGAAAGGATCATGCCGGCCTTCTTGAGTCTTCTGCCCGCTTCGATGGTCTGCGCCGCCGTGACCCCTTTGTCGATTTTCCTCAGGAGGGCATCGCTCCCCGTTTCCACACCCAGGTACACCATGGACAGTCCCAGTTCCCGCAATTCGGCGAGTTCCTCCGGGGTTTTTCTCAGAGCGCTCTTGGCGTTTCCGTAAGTACTGATCCTTTCCACGCCCTTGATCTCGGTTTTGATCATCCGGATGATTTCCGTCAGCTTGGCCTGAGGGATGATCAGGGCATCTCCGTCGCATAAGAAGACCTTCTTAATGCCGCGGTAACGGCCGGCTTCCAGGATGTCTTCCCGGATTTCCTCCATACTCTTGATACGGAATTTCTTCCCCTTGTACGTTTCACAAAATGTGCAGAGATTGTGCGAACAGCCGACCGTGACCTGCAGCAAAAGACTGTACGCCTCACTCGGCGGCCTGATGATCATCCCTTCGTATTTCATAAGTTTATCCTGAAATATCGCTTCTTTCCAAAACGGAGACTTCATTATTACTTCGGCAATTTAATTGCTTAATTCCCGTCATTCCGTCGAAAGACGGGATCCATAATGACTTTGGCTGGATGCCGGATCGAGTCCGGCATGACGTTTTTGATATTTACTTGCCGATGTAATAATAATAAGGAGTGTTTATAATAAATCCACTGAAAAGACAAGCTTGTAAAAAGCATCGCTCTGTATTTTGACTTGACTCTTACGCCGCGATTCTATATAGAATCATTCCAGTAATGTTGTTGCTATCATTCGTTTTTACAAAGGATTTGAACAATGCTCCGGTTCCGCTCAGAAAAAAGGCCATAAAAAAATGATTGGCATTTTTTCATTGATCAAAATGGTTTGAACCTTCCCATTCCAAGGGGAGGTTTTTTTTTGTCAAAAACGATTGCCCGATCGTTTCAAAAGGATTCGGGTGTTTTATTCTTGAAAAAAATCGCCGGAGGGACTTTCAACAATGGCAAAAAAAAGAATCGTTATGGATTCTGATCGAATAGACCGTTCGATTACCCGGATCGCATATGAAATACTGGAAAAAAACAAGGGCGTGGAAGATCTCGTCCTGATCGGCATCCGGACCCGGGGTGTTCCTCTGGCCCAGAGGCTTCAGGAAAAAATTTCGCGGATGGAGGGATCCAGTGTTCCGCTGGGTATTCTGGACATCACGCTTTATCGGGACGACATTGCCCTGATGAAAGGGAAACCCCGCCTTGAACGCACCGATGTCCCCTTTTCCCTGGATAACAAGAAAGTCGTCCTGGTCGATGACGTCCTTTTTACCGGCAGAACCATTCGGGCCGCCATGGACGCCTTGATCGATTTGGGACGGCCCCGGCGTATCCAGCTTGCCGTCCTGATCGACCGCGGGCATCGGGAACTTCCCATCCAGGCTGACTTCGTCGGCAAAGTTCTCCCTTCCTCTTTCTGGGAAGCTGTTGCGGTTCACCTGAAAGAAAACGATCGGAAAGACGAAGTGGTTATTGAAGAAAGTCAGGACTGATTAAATCAAGTCCCTCAACAAGGAATCCATTGAGGATGTAAACATGAAATGGGAAAGAAAGGATGTCTTAGGGATCAGGGAACTGTCGCCGGATGAAATTAACTTTATCCTGGACACGGCCGATTCCTTTGTTGAGATTTCAACCAGGGATATCAAAAAAGTCCCGACCCTGCGCGGCAAGACCATTATCAATCTTTTCATCGAGGCCAGCACGAGAACGAGAACCTCCTTCGAAATTGCCGGGAAACGTCTCAGTGCAGACACCATCAATATCACGGCGTCTTCCAGCAGTCTCGTCAAGGGAGAGACCCTGATCGACACGGCCCGAAACCTGGAAGCGATGAATCCGGATATCGTGGTCATCCGTCATAGCGCGGCAGGTGCGCCGCACATGATCGCAAAACTCATCAGTCAATCGATTATCAACGCGGGGGACGGCGCCCACGAGCATCCGACCCAAGCGCTCTTGGACATGATGACGATACGATTGCGCAAAGGCTCCCTTTCCGGGCTGAAGATCGCCATTATCGGCGATATTTCACACAGCCGTGTGGCCCGCTCCAATATCTTCGGAATGACCAAAATGGGGGCCGATGTTCATGTTGCCGGTCCGGCGACGATGCTTCCCCCATTTCTGGACCGGTTTGGCGTCACCGTCCATACCGATATGACCGGGGCGATCCGCAATGCCGATGTGGTCATGATGTTGAGAATTCAGATGGAAAGGGAGAACCTGAATATTTTTCCATCATTGAGAGAATACTCCATGTACTATTGTCTGAACCGGGAACGCATCGGCCTGGCCAAACCGGACGTTCTGGTCATGCATCCGGGACCGCTGAACAGGGGGGTTGAAATCGCACCGGATGTTGCGGACGGAGTCAATTCGGTCATTCTCCAGCAGGTGACCTACGGCGTGGCTCTGAGAATGGCCCTTTTATACCTTCTTACAGGAGGAACACTGTGAAAACCCTATTGACGGGAGGCCGGGTGATCGATCCGTCTCAAAACCTGGATCAGACAGCAGACGTTCTGATCGTGGACGGCAGGATTTCGAAAATCGGCAGCGGATTAAAAACAAAGAAAAAAAATGAAACCGATCCGGATTGGTTGATCATCGATCTCAAGGATATGATCGTCGTGCCGGGTCTTATCGACATGCACACCCACCTGAGAGACCCCGGGTTCGAATACAAGGAAACCATTGAGTCGGGTTCCGCCGCAGCCTCCGCGGGCGGTTTTACGGCGGTAGCCTGTATGGCGAATACCCAGCCGTGCAACGACAACCGTACCGTCACCGAATACATCGTCCGGAAGGCGAAAAAATGCGCCCTCGTCCGGGTGCATCCCGTGGGTGCCATCTCCACCGGTCTGAAAGGATCGGCTCTGGCGGAATTCGGAGATATGAAAAACGCCGGGGCGGTTGCCCTGTCGGACGACGGCAAACCCGTCATGAACGCTCATCTGATGCGCATGGCCCTCGAATACGCGGCTTCTCTCAATCTGCCGGTCATTGCCCATTGCGAAGACACGGATCTTTCTGCCGGCGGGTTGATGAATGAGGGGCCGGTCTCGACGGAACTCGGTATGCCGGGAATCCCTGCTGTTGCTGAAGAGACGATGATTGCCCGTGATATTCTCCTGGCCGGCTACACCAACACCTCCGTCCACATTGCCCATGTGAGCACGAAGGGATCGGTGGAGCTGATTCGCAACGCGAAAGCAAAGGGCATTCGCGTTACGGCCGAAACGGCACCTCACTATTTTACCCTTTCCGACGAATCTCTGCGGGAATTTGACACCCATTTTAAAGTCAATCCGCCCCTGCGCTCCCCTGAGGATGTCCTTGCGGTAAAAGAAGGACTCAGGGACGGCACCATCGACGCCATTGCCAGCGATCATGCACCTCACGCCGTTACGGAAAAGGCCCTCGAATTCGACTATGCCCTGTCGGGGATGATCGGCCTGGAAACGTCCTTGTCCCTGTCGCTTCGCCTGGTCGAGGAAGGTATTCTCTCCATGACCCAGCTGATCGAGAAAATGAGTACCAATCCGGCCAGAATTCTTCGGATTCCATTCGGCACCCTCGTTCCTGAAGCCACGGCCGATGTGACCGTCATCGATCCCTCCTGCTCCTGGAAAGTCGATGTACGGCAGTTCCGTTCCAAAAGTAAAAACTGCCCCTACGACGGATGGAACTTGTCCGGAAAAGCGGTCATGACCATGGTCGCCGGAGAAATCAAATATAATGGTCTTTCCGTTTGCCCTTTATGACCGACTCAGTCCACATCAAGACACGCGGCATCGTGCTTCGCGTGATAGACTATGGCGAATCGGACCGGATTGTCGGTTTTCTGACCGAAGATTTCGGAAAAGTCACGGGCATTGCCAAGGGAGCCCGCAAAAGCCGGAAAAGATTCGCCAATGCCTTGGAACCGTTTACATGCCTTTCCATCATTTTTTCAAAGAAAAAAGGCGGGAAAATGGCCTTGATCGAAGAGGCCGCCATTGTTGATCATTATCCAGGCCTCCGTGAAAGTCTGGAGAAGACATTAACCGCTGCCTATTTCATGGATATGATCGATCAGTTTCTCCTGGAGGGAAAGCGAAATCCGGAAATATTTCACTTGACCTGCGATTTCCTGATCCTTTTGGCAACGGAGAAATACGCCGAACACATGGTCCGGTTCTTCGAACTGCGTTTTCTCCGTCTGGCGGGATACGAACCGGTCCTTGACCGCTGCACGAACTGCAACAAACCGCTTCAAACAAGCCTTCCCTATTTCTTCAGTCCTTCAACGGGCGGTCTCCGCTGCCCCCCCTGTGCCGAACGGCTGGGATCGCCCGACGGCATCCCGGTTTCGGTCGGATCGATCAGGACCCTGCTGCTGGGAAAAGACTCCACTCCCGCCTTCCTGAATCGAATTTTGATGACCGACCAATGTGCCTTCGAATGCCGTCGTCTCCTAGCGGGTTTTATCCGGTATCTCCTCGGAAAGGAACTGAAATCCTTGAATGTTTTGAATGAAGTGCGCAGAATGGGAATTTAGAATGTATCAATGTGTTAATAAAGGACATTTCTCATATTGACACCATAAAATCATCGTGCTACGTACCGCCAGTCGCGGTGCTCCCCGGTAACAGAACACCGCTTGATGACATTGACCGACAGCGAACCCTAAAAGGAGGAAATCGTGACATTTCAGGAACTGATATTCGCCCTGGAAAGATACTGGGCTGACCAAGGCTGTATTATCCAGCAGCCATATGACCTGGAAGTGGGCGCCGGGACGTTCAATCCCGCCACATTTCTCAGGGCCCTGGGTCCCGAACCCTGGAACGTGGCTTATGTGGAGCCGTCCCGTCGGCCGACCGACGGCCGGTATGGGGAAAACCCCAATCGCCTGCAGCATTACTACCAGTACCAGGTGATCATGAAACCGTCCCCCCAAAATATTCAGGAACTCTATTTGAATTCCCTGCGAAGCTTCGGAATCGATCCCCTGGATCATGATATACGGTTCGTCGAGGACGATTGGGAATCTCCCACCGTCGGTGCCTGGGGTCTGGGATGGGAAGTCTGGCTGGATGGGATGGAAATCACGCAGTTCACCTATTTTCAGCAGGTCGGCGGGTTCGACCTGAAACCCATTCCAGTGGAAATCACCTACGGTATCGAACGGATCGCCATGTACATCCAGAATATCGACAATGTCTACGACCTCCAATGGAACGACCATATCCAATACGGCGATGTCCATCATCAGGGAGAGGTCGAATGGTCCGTCTATAATTTCGAAAAGGCCGATATCGACATGCTCCGGCAGTTGTTCAACATGTACGAAAAAGAAGGCATCCGGATGGCCGAGGACAACCTCGTCCTGCCGACCTACGATTGCTGCCTGAAATGTTCCCATACCTTCAACCTCCTCAATGCCAGGGGTGCCATCAGCGTGGCGGAGCGGACCAGTTACATCGGCCGTGTCAGAAACCTGGCGAAACTCAGCGCCGAGGTGTATCTCGCGCAACGCGAACAAATGGGATACCCTCTTCTGAAGAAGTGACATGAATGCGAAAACCAATTCGAAAGGACATGAGCAATGAGTAAAGAACTGTTGCTTGAAATTGGAACCGAAGAGATTCCCGCGGCGTTCCTGCAGAAAGCCATTAAAGATATGGCGGAAATGGCGGAAGCCATGTTCCGTGAAAACCGTCTCCGGCATGGCACCATCAAGACGATGGGAACCCCCCGCCGTTTATGTCTCGCCGTTTTTGATTTAAGTGAAAAGCAGGATGACATGATCATCGAAAAAATGGGCCCGGCCAAAAAGGTCGCTTTCGATGAACAGGGCAATCCAACCAAAGCGGCCCTCGGTTTCGCCAGGGGACAGGATGTCGATTTTTCGGAAATCGAGACGGTTGTGACCGACAAGGGCGAATATCTGTGCGTTCGTAAAACAGCCGTCGGTATACCGACGGCAGATTTGCTTCCCGCCATGATGATCCGGTTCATTTCGGGGATTCCCTTCCGGAAGTCCATGCGCTGGTCCGACTGTGATTTTCGCTTTGCCCGGCCGATTCACTGGATCGTTGCCTTATTCGGCGGTGAAGTGGTTCCATTTTCCATTGAGAACATCGTGAGCGGCAGGCGTTCATTCGGCCATCGGTTCTTGAGCAATCTTCCCTTCGATGTCTCCGGATATGAAGATTATATGGCCAAAGCCCGTTCAAATTATATTTACGTCGATCCGGAAGAACGGAAGGATATTGTTCTCAGCGAGATTCGAAAGGCCGCCGAAAGTGTCGGTGGTGAAGTGCTGATCGATCCGGAACTTCTCGATACGGTCACCTTTCTGGTTGAATACCCGAATGCGATCTGCGGGAGTTTTTCACCGGATTACCTGAAACTGCCCAAGGAAGTGCTTATCACGTCCATGATGACCCATCAGAAATATTTTCCCGTCATCGCCAAAAGCGGGGGGCTTCTTCCCAATTTCATCACTGTAAACAACACGAAACCCCGTAATCCGGATGTCGTACGCCGGGGAAATGAAAAAGTGATTCGCGCAAGGCTCTCCGATGCCAATTTCTTTTTCCAGGAAGATCAGAAAATCGGCCTGGATAAGCGCGTGGACGGCCTGAAACAGGTCGTTTTCCATACAAAATTGGGAACATCGTTCGAAAAGGTGCAACGATTTCAGGCATTGGCCGCATTCATTACCGAACAGATCGATTCATCCCTGAAATCCACTGTAGACCGTGCCGCCTATCTCGCCAAGGCCGATCTGGATACCCAGATGGTGGGAGAATTTTCAGAGCTCCAGGGTGTAATGGGACGGGAATACGCCCTTCTGTCAGGAGAACTGCCCATTGTGGCCAACGCCATTTACGAACATTATCTTCCCATCTCCGCAGGAGGCCCCCTGCCGGAAACGGATGCAGGAGCCATTGTCAGCATCGCCGACAAACTGGACACGATCGTCGGTTTTTTCGGCGTCAACCTGATTCCATCAGGTACCGCCGATCCCTATGCCTTGAGAAGGCAGGCCATCGGGATCATCAATATTATTCTGAATAAGAATTACGTCCTGAAAATGGACGACCTGATCAAATTCAGTCTCGGCATCCTGGAGAGTAAAATGACGGGAAGGCCTGAGGAAGTGAAGAAAGATGTTCTTGATTTCTTCAGGGGGCGTTTCGAAAATCAGCTTATTTCCCAGGGATTTTCATATGATGTGGTCAATGCCGTCCTGGCGACGAACGACTGGGACCTTTGCCGGTGTTACCGGAAAATCAAAGCCATGGAGAGTTTCAAAACCAATTCTGTTTTCCTTCCTTTTGCAACGACATTCAAACGCGTCGAGAACATCATTAAGGACTTCAGCAACGGGGCGGTTGACCCATCCTTGTTTGAAAACGAAACGGAATCGGAGCTGTTCAATGC
Source organism: uncultured Syntrophales bacterium (assembly GCA_964541005.1). Classification (GTDB taxonomy): domain Bacteria; phylum Desulfobacterota; class Syntrophia; order Syntrophales; family JAAYKM01; genus JAAYKM01. The sequence continues at coordinate 20,494 of CAZIPU010000011.1, forward strand.
GTATGACGTCATTGGTACCAAGGCATTTAAATTTATTGAAGCGGGCGATTTTACTTCATCCCTGACGGAACTGGCCGCCTTGAAAGGGCCTGTGGATCGATTTTTTGAATCCGTCCTGGTGATGGCAAAAGATGAAAAGATCAAATTTAACCGGCTTTCCCTGCTTGAGAAAATTTCGGTGTTATTTCACAAAATCGCCGACTTTTCATATATTTCCACGGATAATTAATGTTTTGCAACAAATGTGACGATAATAACCACAAGACACTTGTAACGAGTGATTTTTGTTATTTTGCGGAGCAAAATAAGTAAAGTATCTCTTTTCCGAGAGACCTTATCCAGAGGTTGCCCTCGGCCACCGCTTCCAAAGGCTTGATCGTGGCCGACGGGCCGCGTTTTTTTGCTTTGAAGGATAAGAACAGGAACCCTTTATGAGTTTGCCAACCATGACATATTCATGTTAGCACGCTCTTCTCTCTTTATGTGTGATTATGGTATCGGTAATGGATTTTAACTTCCCCACGAAACAGATTTCGGAGCTGGAAGAAAAGCTACAGATCCGAAAGGCCCTCCAGGATATTACCAATCGCATTCATGCCGCACAGAACATCAAACAAATTCTGGTTGACCTCAAGGAGGGCATCCTGAAACTGTTCGATGCCGAAACCATGACCATATACGTGGTTGACCGGGAAACGCATGAAATATACTCCATGTTTCTGGCGGGTAACCAGCTCAAAGATATTCGTGTGCCCATCAACAACAAGAGTATTGCCGGTTATGCGGCCAACAACCAGAAGGCCGTCAATATTACGGATGTCTACAACACGGAAGAAATCAAGGCGATCGATAAGCAACTGTTCTTCGATTCCAGTTGGGATAAGAAATCGGGATTCAAAACCAGGCAGGTTCTTGCGTCGCCCATCCTGCGAAACAATGTCCTGATGGGGGTTATCCAGATTCTGAACAAGAAGAAACCGGGGCGGTTTTCCGATGAAGAAGCGGGCTTTGCGCAGGAAATCGCCGAAGTTCTGGCAGTCGCCTTTTACAATCAGGAACGCCTCGCAAAAAGAAGAAAAACGCGGTTCGATTATCTGATCAACCGTGACCTGCTCAAGGAAGAGGAATTGGACAGTGCATGGGAGGAATCCAGGGAAAACAAGGAAACCATGGAAGACTTCCTGATGAACAAGTACAAGATTTTAAAAGCCGATATCGGTCATTCCCTGGAAGAATTCTATCGCTGCAAATATATCAGCTACAATGAAAAGACACCCATACCGGGAGATTTATTGAAAAATCTGAAGAAGGAGTATCTGCGGCGTGAACTCTGGGTTCCGCTCGGAAAGATAGACGGAAAGATCCAGATCATCGTTGACGATCCGAATAACATTCTAAAAAGGGACATGATTGAAAGCCTTCTGAAGACGAAGGCCGTCAAATATGACGTTTCCCTGGCGGAAGACATCATCAAATATATCAACCTGTTCTACCAGGCTTCCTCGGATGATTCGTCCATCAACGACATTCTGGGCAAGCTGGAAAACACGGAAGTGTATAATGAAGATGATGATGATTCCGACAGCATTACGGAGTCGGACAGCGTCATTATGCAGGTTGTCAACAAGATTATCAATGACGCCTACTCGAGAAGAAGCTCGGATATTCACGTCGAGCCCAACGTTACCCGCAAGAATGTCGAAGTCCGCTTCCGCGTGGACGGAGATTGCACCCTCTACCAGACCCTGCCCTTCAGCTACCGGGCCGCCATTGTTTCAAGAATCAAAATCATGTCCAATCTGGACATTACGGAAAAAAGAAAACCTCAAGACGGTAAAATTAAATACAAAAGACCGAACAGCGAAGAAATCGAGCTGCGCGTCGCGACCATTCCCACCCAGGGAGGCGTCGAGGATGTGGTCATGCGAATTCTGGCCAAGGGAGAGATATTCACCCTCTCTGCCATGAGTCTGTCAAAAAGGAATCACGCTGAATTGCTCAAGATTCTGGAGAAACCCTATGGGATGATTCTCGTTGTGGGGCCCACGGGTTCCGGTAAAACGACGATGCTGCACGCGGCGCTTCATCACATCAACACGCCGGAAAGGAAAATCTGGACGGCGGAAGACCCTGTCGAAATCAGCCAGTACGGTCTGAGGCAGGTCCAGGTTCAGCCGAAGATCGGATTTGACTTCGCCGCCGCGATGCGCTCCTTCCTCAGGGCCGATCCCGACGTGATCATGGTCGGCGAAATGCGCGATTTTGAAACGGCCAAAATCGGTGTCGAGGCGTCCCTGACAGGTCACCTCGTTTTCAGCACCCTTCATACCAACAGCGCCCCGGAAACCATCGTCCGGCTCCTGGATATGGGAATTGACCCGCTGAATTTTGCGGATTCCCTGCTGGGCATCGCCGCCCAGCGCCTGGTCCGGACCCTTTGCAAAAACTGCAAGACACCGTACCACCCAAGTCTGGATGAATACAATGAAATCGCCGAAATTTACGGGGAGGCTGCTTTCAAGAAACTGAACATCCCCTATAACAACAATCTTACGCTCTACAAGCCGAAGGGATGTGACGCCTGCGATAAATCCGGCTATAAAGGGAGAATGGCGATCCACGAACTTCTCCTCAACACCGACCGGATCAAAAGACACATTCAGAAGCATGATACCGTGGAGGTCATCAGGGAGACAGGCATGGAAGAAGGGATGACCACCCTGCTGCAGGACGGAATCGAGAAGGCCCTTCAGGGTCTGACGGATATCAAGCAGGTAAGGCGCGTCTGCATCAAGTAAACCGGTCAGGAAAACCGTGCTAAATCAGGCGATCCATTTTCTCCTTCCAGTTTCCCAGCCAGACAAGCGCTTCAAGAGGGGTCAGATTGACGATGTCCAGATGCTTCAATTCCTGGATAAAGAGTTCCCTATCATCTGCAAAAAGGGATAATTGTCCACCGGATTTACCTCCCCCATCCTTTTTTTTCGCAAATCTGGGCTTTCCGGTCACGTCAAATTCGCCCATTTCAAGGTTGTTCAGGATCTCACCGGCTCTATTGATCACTTCTTCGTTGACACCGGCAATCCTGGCCACCTGGATGCCATAGCTGCGATTGGTTCCGCCCTCGACGATTTTCCTGAGAAAGATGATCCGATTGCCCCATTCTTTCACGGCGATATTGTAATTCTGAACGCCTCTTCTCGTGGCCGCCAGTTCGGTCAGTTGGTGATAATGGGTGGCAAACAGGGTCCGGACACCCGTGGCGTTGAAATCATGGAGATGTTCCGCAACGGCCCAGGCAATGCTCAAGCCGTCAAAGGTGCTGGTTCCCCTTCCCACTTCGTCGAGAATGATGAGGCTTTTCGACGTCATGTTTTTGAGAATGTTCGACATCTCGGTCATTTCGACCATGAAGGTACTCTGTCCCCGGGAGAGATTATCCGCTGCACCGACGCGGGCGAAGATTTTGTCCACGATGCCGATATGGGCTTCCGCTGCGGGGACGAAGCTCCCCATCTGGGCCAGCAGGATGATCAGGGCGACCTGCCGGATGTAGGTCGATTTCCCGGCCATGTTCGGTCCCGTGATGACCAGGAGACGATTCCTGTCCAGATCGGCCAGCAGGTCATTCGGCACAAATCCTTCCGGCAGGGGCATCCTTTCGATGACCGGGTGCCGGCCGTCAACGATCCGGATCACATCATCGTCATCGACCACGGGACAGCAATAGTTGTAACGTTCGGCAACTTCCGCCAGCGATGCCAGGGCATCCAGCTCGGCAATACGGGTCGCGGTCCTTTGAATACGCCGGATGTCGGCGGCAATCGTTTCGCGAATCCGGATGAAGAGTTCATATTCTCTTTCCCTTCTGGAATCTTCCGCATTCAGAACCTCATATTCATATTTTTTCAATTCCTCATTGATATATCTTTCCGCATTGACCAGGGTTTGTTTGCGGATGTAATCGCCCGGAACCAGCGATGAATTTGCTTTTGTGACCTCAATATAATAACCGAAGACGCTGTTGAACCCGACCTTGAGCGAGTTGATGCCCGTTTTGCGTCTTTCCTTTTCCTCCAGGGCGGCGATCCATTGTTTGGCATCCTGGGATAATGAAAGATAACGATCCAGTTCTTCGTCATAACCTTTCCTGATGATGCCGCCTTCACGCAGGGTCAGAGGCGGATTGTCGTCAATGGATTTCCGGATGAGATCGTAGATGTCGGTCATGTCGTCCAGTCCGTCACGAATCGAACGAACTAAGGCGGCGTCGATTGCGGCGATGCCCCGCTTGATTTCGGGAATGATCTCCAGGGAATCCTTCAGGGCGATCAAATCCCTGGCATTGGCAATCGCCATGGCAATCCGGCTTCCCAGGCGTTCCAGGTCGTAAACACGGGAGAGGGATTTTCTTAGATTCTGCCGGAGGAGGTGTTCTTCCTTGAGCTCCGAAACGGCAAGGAGCCTTTCCCGAATCTGGATGGGATCAACCAGGGGATAATTCAACCACCACCTTAATTTTCTGCCCCCCATGGACGTCATGGTTTCATCAATGACATGGAACAGGGAGCCTTTGGCACGGTTTTCCGTAATCGTGGTGAATATTTCGAGATTTCGCCTGGCGGCCTCGTCGAGCATCAGA
>CAZIPU010000012.1:0-9171 GCA_964541005.1 uncultured Syntrophales bacterium
CATGATCATGACCGTTGCCATTGCCACGATCTACATGCTGATCGTGGACCTGTGAAGAAGGCTTCGGGGCGTTTCCCCTGTCCCTTCTTGATAATCCGGTTTCCCAGGGGATAGGTTGTGTGAAATTGACGCGACAGCCGTCATTGAAGATTGATCCGGCCAGGGCCCTGATCGAGAAAATGACGTCGGTCTTACGGGGAATGATATGCAGGATCAAGAAACACGGTTCGATATTTCACCGATTCCTTCAATGGCGATGCGGACATTGTCCCCTTTCCGCATCGGGCCGACCCCGGATGGTGTGCCCGTGAGAATCAGATCCTGCGGGAATAGCGTCATGACGGAGGAGACAAAGGAAACGATTTGGGCCACGGAAAAGATCATGTCGGAGGTGTTTGAATCCTGCACCACCCGGTCATTCAGGAAGGCCCTGATCCGGAGCCGATTCGGATCCAGCGTGTCCTTGGATGTGACGGTTCTGCCGATGGGACAAAACGTGTCGAAGGACTTCGCCCGGGTCCACTGACCGTCTTTCCTCTGGAGATCCCGGGCGGTGATGTCGTTCGCACAGACATAACCCCCAATGTAATCACAAGCATCTTCCAGGGATACGTTTCGGCAGGTGCGGCCCATGACGACTCCCAGTTCCGCTTCATAGTGCAGTTCCCGGGTCAGGGGGGGATAAATGATATCGTCGCCGTCATAAATCAACGACGACGGCGGTTTCAGAAAGATAACCGGTTCGTCCGGAACGGGCATGTTGAATTCCTGGGCATGCTGACGGTAATTGAGGCCGACACAGATAATTTTGGAAGGTTTGATAAGCGTCATGCGCAGAGATCCTCGTCATGGATTTATTATCGTTGATAATGACGCGAAAAACACTTAATATCACAATCCGGTCACCATATCAGAAGATGATCCCGGCGGCCACCGATCTTTACGCAGAGATCTCGAAAGCAGGTACCGGTTCAAAATGATGGGTCCGCAAATCGGGCATTACGAATCCTTACGCATGAGGTGGGGAAAGGAGGAAAGACGATGAAGCCAAAGACAATCGTTTTAGTGGGCATTCTGATGATCCTGGCCGTGGAGGTCCAGGCAGGGTTCCTGGGGGATGTTCTTCTCGATCTTACAAAACCGGTTGCGAAAAGCTCCGATACCCAGACAACTGCGTCGGGACTGAAAGAAGCCCTGACCATCGGGGCGGGAAATGCAGTGGGTTTCCTGTCGAAAACCGACGGTTATTTCGCCAACCAGATGGTCAAGATTCTCCTGCCGAAGCAGATTCAGAAGGTTGGTGACGTACTGGGAAAACTCGGTTACCAGCAACAGGTCGACGAATTCGTTCTGAGCATGAACCGGGCGGCGGAAGCTGCGGCGCCGAAGGCTAAGGCAATTTTCATGGATGCAATCGCGCAGATGACCTTCGAGGATGCGATGAAAATACTCCGGGGAAACGAGACGGCGGCCACGGAATATCTGAAGTCGAAAACCTACAGCACTCTGACCGACAGCTTTCGGCCGATCATTTCCTCCAGTATGAACAATTTCGGGGTAACGCGACGGTATGATCAGCTTGTCGGGACGTATACCAAAGCTTTTCCGTTTTTCGGGGCCCAGTCTCTGGATTTGGACAATTATGTGACGACCGAGGCACTGGACGGTCTTTTCTACATGATCGGCGAGGAGGAAAAGAACATCCGGACCAATCCGGCGGCGAGGGTGACGGACCTTTTGAAAACCGTGTTCGGCAAATGATTTGAAATTCCAGACCAAAGGAGATTCGGGGACAGGATGCACGGCTTCGGATCTCCTTCAACCGTAAAATGTTTCCATGCCGAATTTTTATGCCGTTCTCGCAGATACGCTGGTCGCCGTTCATTTCCTGATCGTCCTGTTTGTCCTCGGATCGCAGATCCTGATTTTCATGGGACGATTCCTCGGCTGGGTGTGGATCAGAAACCTGTCTTTTCGGGTCACCCATCTGGTCCTGACGGCATTTATTGCCGTCCAGTCCCTGGCCGGAAATCTGTGTCCCCTGACGGTGTGGGAGTATCGGTTAAGACATTTGGCCGGACAGGCGGTGGAAAGTGACGTTCTTTTTATGGCGCGCCTAATCCGGAAGATCATCTTTTATGACCTGCCCGCCTGGGTTTTCAATGTGATGTATGTGTCCTTCGGGATCATCGTTATCATAACTTTTGTGCTGATCCCTCCCGATATACGCTTCGGGTGGCGTCGAAAATCACGGAAAAGCCCGGAAGCTCTTCATGATGATGAAAGAAGGGTGTAAATTGAAAGGAGAAGGTACGGTGAAACAAGTTGTCGAAGTCAAGACAGTTCCGGCAGTCGGCCCCTATTCGCAGGCCGTGGAAGCGGGAGGATTCGTATTCTGTTCCGGTCAGATCCCCATTGATCCCCGGTCGGGCCGTCTGGTTGAATCGGGAATAGGGGAGGCAACCCGTCAGGTCATGAAAAATCTGTCGGCCGTCCTCGATGAAGCCGGGCTTTCCCTGCAAGACGTCGTCAAGACAACGATTTACCTGGTGAATCTTGACGATTTTGCAACAGTAAACGAAATTTACGGGTCCTTCTTCGATGGCGCATTTCCGGCGAGAAGCACGGTTCAGGTTGCGGCCCTTCCGAAGGGCGTGCCGATTGAGCTGGAAGCCGTTGCCGTTCGACCATAGATTTTACGGGACAAAAACAGAATGGAGAACCAGGCTGTTCGTTACAAGTGGCCGGATAGACAAGGAAGTCTGTCTGAAAAAGGTTAAACACATGTTCCAGATATCTCCCGCATCAAAACCCTTCCTGGGGATGAGAAAAGTTTTTCATGTTCTCAGCTCTTCCGTCGTCCCCCTGTTCTATTGGTTTCTTCCATTTTCCCAGACGGCAGCGCAAGGGAGAGCTTTTATACTTATCGTATTGTCGTTTGCCCTGGCATTGTTTTTCTTTTTCGACGGGCTGAGATTGATTTCCCCTTCTTTTAACCGGTATATCATGAGGCATTTTTCCCTCCTGATTCGGCAGTCCGAGGAAAAACGGTTTACCGGGGCAACGTTTACCTGTCTGTCCTTTTTAATCGTGGTTTTTTTCTTTTCAAGAGAGATTGCCGTTACGGCCATGCTTTTCCTTTCCCTGGGCGATACTTCCGCGGAAATCGTGGGGAAGAACTGGGGACGGAAGAAGTACTTCGGCCGTTCCCTGGAGGGGATGGCCGGATTTTTCATCACGGCGTTTCCCCTGGCCTGGATCATTCTCCAGGATTGGCAACCGGCATTGATAGGTGCAATCATGGGTGCCCTGATCGAGTTTTTTTCCTTCCGTATCGATGACAATCTGACCGTGCCCGTTTTATCGGCGACATCAATCTGGCTGATTTCCCAAATTCTATCCTGAACAGGAGAAAAGGAAATGCGGAAGGCATGAAGACGGTCACGGCGGCAATCCTGGTACATGAAGGAAAGATCCTGATTGCCCGGCGGCGTGTACAAGACCGGCAGGCAGGTAAATGGGAATTCCCCGGCGGGACTGTCGAGGCGGGAGAAACCCCGGAATGCTGTCTCAAACGCGAATTGAAGGAAGAATTCGACATCGACATCGAGGTCGGACTGTTTGTCGGAGAAAGTATATATCATTACGATTACGGGTCTATTTGTCTGCTTGCGTACCGCTCGACATGGCGAGGCGGTGTGTTGAGCTGCCGTGAGCACGATGAATTCGCCTGGGTTTCGATCCCCGAGCTTCGATATTTCGACTTTTCCCCGGCTGATCTGCCCTTTGTCGATTGCCTCCTTAAGGGAAAGATGCTGATATCATGAAGATGATGGGGGAATCTCATTAAAAGTGCGAATCGACATTTGCCGGACGACCGATAAAATGCTATGAGTGCCGATACGAATCCATAGATGGATCCTGATTCGCAGGCCATTCAAAAATGATGCTGCCGTAAGAAATCAAAAAATGTGTCAAATGTCATCCGAGCAAATGCGAAGTATCTAACCATACAAAAAATTCTTCGCTGCGACCGCTCTTCATGATGACAAATCGGGGATTTTCCCCGGGGCATTCGTAACGGCAGGAGGATAAGATAAAATCATGATGGAAGAAGAAGGAATCGTGGTCGAGGCAGGGGGGGGGGCGGCCAAGGTGCGCATTGACAAAAAGAGCGCCTGTGAAGGCTGTTCTGCCGCATTTATCTGCCATCCCAAGGAGCATGATTATGTGGATGTCGTGAATCACATCGGCGCCTCCGCAGGCCAGAAGGTCAAGATCGAGGTGCGGCCGGAGGTATACGTTAAGGCCTCGGTTCTTCTATACGGCGTGCCGATTCTGGTTTTTCTGATTGTTGCCGTGGTCGGTAAAATCGTGTCACTGCGTCTGCTCGGCGAACGCTATTCCGATCTGTGGGCCTTCGGTGCGGCCTGTCTGTTTACCGTCATTACTTTTGCCGTCATCATCCGTTATCACCGGGAAAACAGGCGTGCACACACTTATGAACCTGAGATCGTTCAAATCCTCGAATAGATTGGGACTCCCGGTTCCGCCAGGTATGGAGAAGACATCATCGGGAAGAACGGAAAGGACATCTGACAGAACGTTACGATTTGCCTGGCTCCGTTTTCATGCGACAAATCAATCACGCAGCGAGGCATCGCTTTGTGACGAGTGATCAGAAAAGGGGAGAGATGTGCCACGATTTGAAATGCTCGCGACCATTACGCAGAGATAACGTGTATTATTTATTATTGAATCAACGGATCCAAACGGGAGAAATCATATGAGGCTCGAACAATTTCAGTGGACTCAACGCGATAATTGGGTGCCGGGCCCCCCGAAGGACCCGGATCAGAAGGCCCAGTTGGTCCTTGCCTTTGGAAGTACGAACGTCTGCAAGAATACGGCCTTGATGGCACAGATCCGTTCCTTTTATCCGAATGCGCAGATTTTCGGTTGTTCTACCGCCGGAGAGATCTGCGGTTCCCAGGTGACGGATGATTCCCTCATCCTCACCGCCGTTCACTTTGAAAAGACACGGACCCGGGCGGTGAAAGCGGATATCATGGATATGGCGGACAGCTTTACGGCTGGAGAGAGGCTTGCTGAAGAATTGGCCGGTGACGGTCTGGTGCACGTTCTGATTCTTTCCGATGGCCTGCGGATCAATGGGAGCGACCTGGTCAGGGGGCTGGTAAAGGGTTTGCCGGCGGGGGTTTCCATCACCGGGGGCTTGTCGGCCGATGGCGATCGCTTCCAGGAGACCCATGTGTTCTGGGACGGCATGCCCGTCCGGAATCAGGTCGTGGCGGTCGGTTTATACGGGAGCGACCTGAAGGTCGGATACGGATCCTTCGGCGGATGGGATTCATTCGGTCCGGAGCGCCTTGTGACGAGATCCAGGGGAAACATCCTCTACGAATTCGACGGCCGTTCCGCCCTGGCCCTTTACAAGACATATCTGGGGGAACACGCGAAAAATCTTCCCGCATCGGGTCTGCTGTTTCCTCTTCAAATCCGGATGCCCGGTTCAAATGAAGGGTTGGTCAGAACCATCCTGTCCGTCAGCGAAGAAGATCAGAGCCTCACCTTTGCCGGAGATATTCCCGAAGGTGCCTTGGGCCGTCTGATGAAAGCCAATTTTGACCGCCTCATCGACGGGGCGGTGGACGCGGCGAAAAAAAGTCAGGCCATGCTCGGCAGCGCCTCACCTGAACTTGCCCTTCTTATCAGCTGCGTCGGGCGGAAATTGATTCTCCGGCAGCGGGTGGAGGAAGAGGTCGAGGGTGTGCGGGACATTCTGGGGGAAAAGGCGATCCTGACCGGTTTTTACTCTTACGGGGAAATATCCCCCACATCCGGTAAAGGAAATTGTGAACTTCATAATCAGACGATGACCGTCACCACATTGTCCGAGGATATGACATGAAGGAATACCATCGTTTACTGGCCAGACAGCTGCGTAGGTTTATCCCGACATCGGAGACACTTCCTCAATGTTTCAATGCCTTTCTCGAAGCTGTCAACACCGCTTACTATGAGTGTGACGAAGACCGGCGGATGCTGGAACGTTCTCTGGAGTTGAGTTCGAATGAACTCCTTCAATCCAACATCGAAATGCGGGCAATCCTCCAGGCCCTGCCCGACCACTATTTCCGGCTTAATGCCGAGGGAACGGTTCTGGAACACAAGCCTGCCGGCGGTAAGGCTTCTCCGCTAAAAGAGAGCTATCCCGTCGGAAAAGCCCTGTCCGAACTGGTTCCGAAAGAGATGGCGAGCCTGGTTGACAGAGCGGTGAAAGACACTTTCAAGGAACATACCGCCTCCGCTTTTGAGTATTCTATAACCCATCCCGAGGGGAACCTGTTATTCGAGGCACGTCTGATTCCACTGTTTGACGACCAGGTGATCCTGATTCTGAGAGACATCACCGAGAGGAGAAGGTCGGAAATCGCCGCCCAGGAACGAGCCGAAAAAATCATCCGCTACCAGGCGGCATTGCTGGCATTGTCGAAGTCCGATCAGCAGAACTTCGAGGCGGCCATCAGCAATATGATGGAAGTCGGTGCCCGCATGCTGGACATCCAGCGGGTCGGTTTATGGCTTTTCAACAGAAAAAAAACACATCTGATCTGTGAAGATCTTTACTGCAACGGAAGCGGAATCCACGAGAAGGGGCCTGGAATGGGGCTGGATGTATCCCAGAATCCGCGATACTTTGCAACGCTCAAGGAAAACCTGATCATCGCAGCGGAGGATGTCCATGCAACCCCCTGCATGGGAGAGCTTGCGGCATACTACCGAGATCACAAAATTATTTCCACCATGGATGTCCCGCTCCGTCTTCATGGACAAGTCGAAGGTGTCCTCCGCATGGACTATTCCGGCACATCCCGTTCATGGAGTTCTGAAGACCAGGATTTTGCAAAATCCCTGGCCCAGATGATTTCCCTGCTTCTGGAAAGCCACGCCCGGAAATCGACGGAAGCGGCCCTGAGGAATCGGGAATCCAGTCTTCGGACCCTCTTACTGGCGGCGCCTGTTGGAATTGCCGTGCAGTCGCACCGGAAGCTTTGCCAGGTGAGCAAACGCCTCTGCGCCATGTTGGGATATGAAGAAGACGAGCTCGTCGGCCGGAGTCCCGGTATCATCTACGAAACATTCCAACAGGCAAAGTCCGTTGGGGACACCATGCTGGGTCAACTGACGCAAAACGGTGTCGGCCATATCGAGACGCGCTGGCTTTGTAAAGACGGGAGAATGATCGATGTGCTCCTGATGGCGGTGGCCATGGAGGACACCGACATGCAGGGGGGACTCATTTTTACGGCCCTGGACATTACGGAACGGAAACGGGTCGAAGAAGCTCTGGCTGAAAGCGAAAAACGGTTCCGGAATTACTTTGAATTATCTCTGGCGGGAATCGCCATTACGACTCCCCGGATGGAATGGATCGAAGTCAATGACAAACTCTGCGAACTGTTGGGTTTCACGCGGGAGGAGCTCAAATGCACATCATTAAAAGACCTGGTGCTGTCCGAAACATATCCGGCAGGCTATGGGGTTTCAAATGAGGGTTCGACCGGCCTGACAGATTTGGTCAATGTTGAAAAGCGCTTTCTCAAAAAGGACGGTACGCATCTGCATGCCCTGGTTTCCTCGCGAGCGGTGAGCAAGGTGAACGGTACACCCGATTATGTCATCATCCTCATTCAGGATGTGACGGATCGGAAAAGATTGGAAGCCCAGTTGCTCCAGTCGCAGAAAATGGAGGCCATCGGAACCCTTGCCGGGGGGATTGCCCACAACTTCAACAATCTCCTGATGGGAATCGAGGGTTTTGCATCCCTGATTCTTTACGAACTGGATGCCGACAATCCCCACTGCGACAAGCTGCGCAGCATTGAGGAACTGGTGCGCAACGGCGCGGATTTGACGAGGCAACTGCTCGGTTTTGCCCAGGGAGGAAAATATGAGGCGAAACCGACTAATGTGAACACACTTGTTGAACGCAGCTCCAAACTTTTCAGTCGAACGAAGCCTGAAATTGTTCTGGAAAAGAAACTGCGGGAAGATCTCTGGACGGTTGAAGTGGACCAGGGACAGATTCAACAGGTCCTGCTCAATCTGTATGTCAATGCCTGGCAGGCCATGCCCGGAGGCGGAACAATGTGTCTCGAAACGGACAATGTCAACCTGTACACTCCCGGCGGAGATGCATCGGAACCCTCGTTCCCGGGTGCCTACATCCGCATCTCCGTGACCGATACGGGGGTCGGCATGGACGAAAAAACAAAGGAAAGAATTTTCGATCCCTTTTTTACGACCAAGGATCTGGGACGAGGTACCGGCCTGGGGCTGGCATCCGCTTACGGGATTATCAAAAATCACGGTGGGTTTATCGAGGTTTGCAGTGAGAAGGGATTGGGTTCGACCTTCAATATTTATTTGCCGCGTTCACAGACAGAATTCCTTGATGAGGGAAAGGAAACGGTTAAAGATTACCGCCGGGGAACCGAGAATGTTTTGGTGGTGGATGATGAAGAGATAAACATCCGGGTTACAAAACTGATCCTCGGAAAACTGGGATACCATGCCTTTACGGCAGGAAGCGGCCGGGAGGCCATTGAGTTCTTCCATAAAAGTGATGCAAAGATAGATTTGGTTATTCTGGATATGGTCATGCCCGGAATGGGGGGCGGCGAGACTTATGAGAATCTTAAGAGACTATGCCCCACTGTGAAATGCATTCTGGCCAGCGGCTACAGTCTCAACGGGCAGGCGGAAAATATTATGAAGAAAGGTGTGGACGCCTTCATTCAAAAGCCTTTCAGCGTGGGACAACTGGCGGATGTTGTGCGCAGGGTGCTTGACGACAGCAAGGGGAACAGCGTTCGTGCGGTGCTGCAGGATTGTAGCGTTTCATGATCGGACTCTCAATACCCTGACCTCGGTTGTGGAGGATGTGCCGTAATGCGTCTTTTTGTCATTTCGATTGCGGGAAGAAATCCTTAAGTTACGTTATTTCAGCATAATAGGATTTCTCGCGTTCGCTCGAAATGACCATTTTGGTAAAGATGACACCGTTTTTGGGTCGGAGTGTGCTTTGGGAGAAAACGATAACGCAAAGGAGAAATTGGAAAGGTGGCGCAGCAAATTTTCTGGCTC
>CAZIPU010000012.1:9271-24761 GCA_964541005.1 uncultured Syntrophales bacterium
AAAACGATAACGCAAAGGAGAAATTGGAAAGGTGGCGCAGCAAATTTTCTGGCTCGGGCATTCCAGTGTCAAGATAAAGGGAACCCGCATCGTTTATATCGATCCCTGGAAAATCAAGGCGGGAGAAAAGGCAGATTTAATTCTGATCAGCCACAGTCATTACGATCACTTTTCGCCCGATGATATTAAAAAAGTCCAAAAGAAAGAAACGGTTATTCTGGCGCCCCAGGATTGCCTTTCACCCCTGGACGGTGATGTCCGGGCAATGAAGCCGGGGGACACCATCGCTGTTTGCGGTCTCACCGTCACCGCCGTGCCCGCTTATAACCCGAACAAATCCTTTCATCCCCGGAGTTACGGCGGTCTTGGTTTTCTTATCACGGAGGATGAAAAGACCGTTTATTACTGCGGCGATACGGACCGGATTCCGGAGATGGATCAGATCCGTGCGGACATCGTGATCCTTCCCGTCGGAGGCACGTACACCATGACGGCGGAGGAAGCGGCGCAGGTGGTTAACGCGATGAAACCGGAGCTGGCCGTTCCGATCCATTTCGGGGATATCGTCGGATCCTACGAGGATGCCTTGCGATTTCAGAAGTTGTGCACGGTGGCCGTATCGATTTTGCCCATATCGAAAGATTAGGCCGCATCCCGGGAAAGTCATGCGTAAGACATTCCTTCACGTGCGTTGAATAAAAGAGATGAACCTTTGGTGAGAGTCATACAAGGAGACGGAACATGGGGAAATTATACCTGCTAACCAACGATGACGGCATTTATGCCAAGGGTTTGAATACCCTGTACAAGGAACTGTCCCAGGATGCGGATTGCCTGGTTGTCGCTCCTGAAGTGGAGCAAAGTGCCGTCGGTCATGCCATTACGCTGTTTCGGCCCATCATGGTCAGGACAGCCCGGAAGAACGGCAGCACCATCGGATACGCCGTCAAGGGCACCCCTGCGGATTGCGTCAAGCTTGGAATTCGTGAGCTCTCGGACCGCCCCATCGATCTGGTCGTGTCCGGTATCAATCTGGGGGCCAACGTCGGCATCAACGTCATCTATTCGGGTACGGTTTCGGCGGCAACGGAAGGAATCATCATGGGGGTGCCTTCAATGGCAATCTCCCTCGATGCGAGGAGGGAAGGGGATTTCGGCTTCGCTGCCCGCTTCGCACGGAAGCTGGCGCGCCTGTTGGTGGAGGAAAGGCCTTTTGAAGGGATGGCCTTGAACGTTAACGTCCCGTCCTTGCCGGAAGATGAAATAAAGGGGGTTGTCGTGACCAAGCAGGGCCGGGCCCGCTTTATGGAGGATTTCGATAAGCGGATCGATCCGCGGGAAAACACGTACTACTGGCTGGCTGGAGATACCCGGTTTTCCGACCACGAAGAAGAGGATTCTGACGCCTGCGCGCTAAACAAGGGGTTCATCACCATCACGCCCATCTACTACGATTTGAGCTGTCATGAGGCAATCAACGCCGTGCGAAAATCCAAGGAAGCCGGCAAAATATTTACGGATTTGCTGAAGAAGTGAGAAGAAAATCAGGAGGAAAGTGAAAAAAGGGAAAAAGGGAAAAAGTGGTCCGGAAAAAAACCGGGGAAGGGCCCGTCATCCCGGCGACAGGCTGTCCCGTCTTGCATATCATCTGGGACAGGCCATTTATCTACTGAAAGCCGACACGACGACTTACGTGATCTACATTGTCCTCTATATTCCCGTGGGTTTTTTCATGAACGCCATGGGGAAATTTCTTCAGATCGGCGAATATGCCTACTGGTGGCAGGTCCTGACCTGTTACGGCCTTTATCTGATACCGGCGTCACTGCTGGTTAGGCGACGTTCCTTTTTCGACCAGTACCTGTCGGGCCTCCTGATTATCGCGGTTCTTGAATTGCCGGCTTATTCGCTGGGAACCTCCATCGCCCACCCCGGCAGTATCCTGGATCAGTATCTTACGCCGCGCAATTACACCCTGTTCATGACGGTTTTCTTTGCGTCCTTTATACCCCTGGGGAACTGGGCCGTGTCGCAGATCCGACGGCGTGCATGAGGTGGACGGCCTCCCCAAAGCGCCCGTTTTAGCCTGCTCAAATAAAAATATGCGGATGTCCTTCAGGGGACGACCAGGAGAGGAAAATCCGCTTTTTCGAGCAGGTATGCGGCGGTGCGTCCGATAGAACCCGGTTGATGCAAATGGTATCCGTGCGCGCCCAGCATAAGAAGCTCGACGGACCCTTCCCGCATAAAACGATGCAGGGCTTTTCCCACCGTGCCGGACAGGATGATGGTGGTGCCGTTGATGGGAAGGGAATCAATATAAATCTCCACATCGTCGGTCCATCTTTCCCCCTGTTGCTGGTCGTCAGGCGCCATCAGAACGGAAAGGGGCCAGGCGGCCTTTTCGGACAGGTGTATGGCCAGTTCCAGAACTTTTTTTGCCGCCTCGCTTCCGTCATAGGCCACGGCCATGCTTTCGATGTCGATGTACCGGTCCGGGCACAGCAAAAGCGGCAAGGCGGATGGAAAAAGGACATCCTCCGGGCAAAAGCCCGGCAGGCGAAACCCTTTCCCGAAAGGCATGGCCGTTAGATCGGCCTGGAGCAAGTTACTTTTCAGGATTGCTTCCCATGTTTCCGTGCGGATGACTGTCCGCCCGGTAACACCCTTCTCCCGGCAATCTTTCCTGAAGGAAGAAAAGGGATCCATCCCCGATTCGCCGGAAGAACCGACGGGATTTGAAAAGCGGCCTCCATCCGTGGCATGGACACCCAGCAGCGCAGCACCCAGTTTCTTCGCGAAATAAAGTGCGAAGTCACACGTCATGCGATCTTCGGGGCGTCCTGTAACGGGAATCTGGATGGTTCGGATTTCCATGGGTAAAAAAGTTGGCCGGTGACGGGGGGATCACTCCTCTTTATCGTAATGAGCCAGTTTGGAGAGCAGTTTGTCGATGCTCTTTTCCTTGTCCTTGATTTCTTCAATGTCCTCCGCTTCGGGGGCAAAATCGTCACTCATCTGCTTGCTGTCCAGGACATTGCCCTGGGGATCGTACGCGAGAAACCGTCCGACCAGTTTCCCATCCTTGTATAAGGCCCGCTCGCGGATGCTGCCGTCCTGATAGTAGGCCTCGTATTCACCATCCCGCTTGTCCTCCTTGAAGGAGCCTTTTTCTTTCAATTGGCCGTTCCGGTAATAGGACGCATAGGCGCCATGGAACTTACCCCCCTTGAAATGCTCCATGTCCTTGACCTGGCCGTTGCGGAAATAGAGCATGTAGGGCCCTTCCAGCTTTCCGTCCCTGTAGAATTCGATTTCCCGTACCTGGCCCGTTTCATAGAAGCAGTTGTATTCGCCGTCGAGTTTGTCCCTCACGAAGGTTCCTTTTTCACGTACCCGTCCGTCCCGATAGTACGAAACGGCTTGGCCGTCCTTGAGACCGTTTTTATAATCCATACTGACGAGGATCTGCCCATTTCCGTAATAGGAACAGTACGGTCCTTCCGGCTTCCCCTTCAGCGTGGATATCTTCTCCCGGAGGCGTCCGCCATCGTCATAGTGCATCTCTTCTTTCAAGGTTCCCTTGGCTGCGGCCATGTCAATGCCCGTCACTTTCCTAAATAATGTAAAAGGTTAAAGCTTCCTGACGATTCACTCCGGCCTTTTATCATCTCATTCTTGGAGATTGTCAATCTCAATCTGCTGTTAAGGGGGGATATCATTTCAAAATCAAAGCATGCATTTCCCGGCAAAGGGTGACCCGTTTACTTTACGGGGCCGTCAAAACGTTTTTCGTCTCCCAGGACGACGATCGTTGCCCTGTCCGCGGATAGATATGTCCGGGCCAGCAAGAGAATCTCCGCGGAATTGACCTTCCGGATGTTCTCGCGCCAACGTTGCAGAAAGTCCTGAGGCAGCCGGTCATATTCGATCATCATCTGCTGGTAGGCGATCTGATCGGCGCTGACAAAAGAAAAGAGAAAACCGTTAATCATCGATTTCTTGGCCCAGCTTATTTCATCGGGGGTGAGGGGAGTGTTCGCCGTTTCTTCGATAATGGCTTTCAATGAATTCAGGACTTTCAACGTTGAATCCGCTTTGGTCATCCCGTAAGCCGAAAAGACCCCGTAATCTTCCCGGGCCTTGTAAAAGCTCCCGGCGCTGTACGCCAGCCCCTGGTCATTGCGGATTTCCTGGAAAATGCGTGACCGGAAACCGCCGCTGCCGAGAACGAAGTCGAGAATGGAAAAGGCGAAATAATCCGGTGAGTTTTTGGCGGGTGCGGCAAACCCGGCGAGGACGATGGATTGAGGGGTCTCTTTCGGAACCAGGATCGCCTGGCCGTTTCCCCGGGCCGATGGTGGCGGCGGCGCTTCCGGTTTGCCGCTCAAAGTGGAAGGAAGAAAGTACCTGGAGAGTAACCGGACGGCCTCGTCTTGCGTAATATCACCCGTAACGGAAATCATCATGTTGGTGGGATAGAAATATTGATGATGAAAACCGGCCAGGTCCGATGCCTGAAGGTTCTCAACCGAGGCCATCGTCTTCTGGTTTCCCCGGGGGTTTCCCCTGTAAAGATGCTTCCTGAACTCCCGGAAGGCGTATTCCTGGGGATCGTCCTCAATCCTGCGAAGTCTTTCCCGGATCAGGTCCTTGTCCGTCCGCACTTTTGGGGGATCGAAGCGCGGAGACTGTAAAATCTGGGAGAACAGGTCCACTCCCCTTTCCAGGTTTTCTTTCAGGACGGACAGGTTAAAACGTGCCATTTCCATATCGGCGCTTGCCCCGATGCGGATGGCGTAACGGTCGAGTTGATCGTCAAGGGCATCACCGGTCAGGGCTTGGGTGCCCCCGGTCCTCATGGACAGGCAGGCCAGTTCGGCCAGGCCTTCCTTGCCCGGCGGGTCGTAGGCGGAACCGGTTCTGACAACCGCGGTTATTTCGACGAGGGGGAGTTCATGATTTTCAAGGAGAAAGAGGATCATGCCGTTGTCGAGAACAATCCGTCGGGCTTCGGGAATCTGATATTGCAGAATGGGATAGAGGATTGTTTCCGGCGATGGATATTTTACCGCGTTTTCGGCGATGACCGTCTGCCTGGTCGTCCTCTTTCCGGTTTTTGCCGTTTCTGAACCACGGGTTTTACCCGAAGTCGTTTTTCCCAGGGCAGCCGTTTCTCCGGCGAGGGTCTGTGAAGCCTTTTTTTTCTTTTTTATCGTGTATCCAGTACCCTGTTTCGTTTCCTGTGTTTTCAGGACGGCCGTGTTTTTATCGGTCGATTGATTCGAACGCGATTCCAAAGTCCAGGTGCGGACCGGGAAAAAAAGGAACAGCAGCAGGATGAGGACGGTAAACAGGGCCATGGACACGTTTTCATTCTTTATTTTGATTTTCATCATCGTCGTATAACCTTGTTGAACAGAGGGATTCCCGTTGGACAGGACAACTTGGCAGCTCTCATTTCTTTTTCTGGATCAGAACGGCGACCGTTCTATTCTCGACGTTCAGGTATTTCTGTGCCGCCAGCCGGATATCGACGGCGGTTATCTTTTCTATCTTTTCGAGGTACGTTGTCAGATAACGGAAATCCCCGGTCATTGAAGCAAAATAGGACAGTTTATCCGCCAGGCCTTCGTTTGAATCAAGCCCACGGATGTAATCGGCCCGCAACCGGTTTCTCGTCTTTTCCAATTCTTCCGCGGAAACGGGTTCTTTCTTGAGGCGCTCGATTTCTTCATCGATCAGGCGTTCCAGTTCGGCACTGTCGTGGGGTGCGCGGGGCGTGGCGAAAACGGAGAACAGATTCGGATAGCGGCTGCCGGGTGTCCCGTTGACCACGCTGATACTCTCGGCGACGCCTGTTTCCTGGACCAGGCGGCGATAAAGACGGGAAGTCCTTCCACCGGCAAGGATGGATTCAATGAGGTCGAAGGTATAGTCGTCCTGGTGGGGCATGTTGGGCTTGTGATACCCGATTATCAGATTCGGACGCGCATCCATGGCAATGCTTGTCCGTTTTTCACCGAGCTGAACCGGTTCTTCCGTCACCAGGGGGGCGGGAAGCGGTTGGGCAGGAATGGGACCAAAATACTTCTTGATCAGCTTCAGGGTTTCGGCGGTATTGACATCACCCACAACAGCAATCACCGTGTTGTTGGGGGCATGATACTTCCTGAATAAATCGGCCATGGCATCTTCGGACAGGGTTGCCATGTCGGAAGGCCATCCGAGAATGGGGCGCCCGTAGGGGTGGGCTGCAAAGGCTGTCGATAAGAACTGTTCATACAGTTTCCCTTCCGGGTCCGATTCAACCCGCTGTCGCCGCTCTTCCATGATGACCTGTCTTTCCACGTAGAAATCGCGGAAGACGGGATTGACCATGCGATCCGCTTCGATCCGTGCCCAGAGCTCGATCTTGTTGGACGGCAGGCTGACGAAATACGAGGTCAGATCCTGGGATGTCGTGGCGTTGAAGTGATCGGCGCCGTTTTCCGTGTAGAGACGGTCGATTTCGTTGGGGATGAAAAGTTTGCGGTGTTCCTTTTGCAGCTTCTCCAATTGTGACTGCCATCCGGTAATCTTTCCCTGATCGGCTTTGTCCCCCTTGAGCCGTTCACGGTCGATGGACTGCCCAAGCGTTTTAATCCGGGACTGAATGGGAACCTCTTTCCGGTAATCCTTTGTTCCGATGGTGGTCGTTCCCTTGAACATCATATGTTCGAGAAAGTGGGCCAGACCCGTTTCCCCCATCTTTTCATCGACGGAACCCACCCGGTGCCTGATGTAGAAGGCCACGGTGGGGCTCATGTGCCGCTCCAGGATCAAAACCGTCAGGCCGTTTTTCAGGACGAATTTTTTCACCCGCGTTTCCAGGTCCATCGCCTGCAGCAACGAGGGGAAAACCAGCATCAGGACAATCAGAAAGCACCCTCTTACGGAATATCTGAACGGTAATCTCATGTCGTCTTTCAACCTTTCTGTGCGGCCTGTCGTGTCAGCATTTTCAGGGCGCGGTACATGTCGTAGTCCAGCCGGTCGTTCCGGCAGGGAAGAAGCGTGTTGTTGTGAAAGAGGGGTTCCTCCTTTATCGGGAACGGAGAAGCCGCTACGGCCTGGTTCCACAGGGCGGTTCCCGGTATGGGCGAATATTCGGCAATAACCGGCCGGGCGCCATGGGCGCTGACATAGTCGATGCTGTCGCGGACTTCCGCGGCTTCCTGCCCCGGCAAACCGCAGAGCAGGTAAACACCGATGTCTTGTCCACGATAGCCCGCACGCTTCAGGCAGGTGATGGCCGTTTCCAGATCACGGTTCTTCACTTTACCTCCCGTGTTGTGCTGCCTGGCCGAATCTGAAGTCTCGAAACCGAAACGGATGGTCTGGAATCCGGCGCGAAACATCAATCCGGCAATTTCTTCCGTGACTTCCCTCAGATGGAGGCCGTTCGGACAATGAAATCGGCAGGGAAGCCCTCTTCTGCCGAGCTCCTTTGCCAGGGGGATAAACATCTCCTCCGGTCTGATCAGAAGGGCGTCGTCATAGAAGGAAAAGTTGACGATACCGTGCTTTTTATACCAGAACTCGATCTCTTCCACAACCCTGTCCGGATCTCTTCTGACAAAAGAAGGGTGCAGAAGCCGGGATGCACAGTAGGTACAGTCGAAGGGGCATCCGCGGGATGTCATGATCGGAATCTGGTCGTTGCGGGGCAGCAGATCGAACGCCGGGTAAGGATAGGTATCAAGTTTGTCGAAGGACGGAACGAACGAAAGATCCTCGTTCAGAATATTCCGGCACAGGGAAGAAAGAGCCTGTTCTCCCGGTCCTTCCACGAGAAAATCCGCGCCGGAGAAGGCCGCGTGCTCTCTGCAGAGGGTGACATAACTACCGCCGAGCACAACGGGAACACCTGGAAACACCCTCTTTACCTGCCTTACGGCTTCGAAAACGCCGGGATACCAGTAGGTCATCATAGACGTAACGAGGATCATTTCCGGCGGCGGCAGACGAAGCAGGGCCGAGCGAAACGATGGCATGGAAATGCCGTAGCGGCTGTACCGCCGGGGAACGGCGGTGAAAAATTCCGGTTTGGGGATATGGGTTTTGGGAAATTCGCCCGTGCCCAGAGCCGTTCTTTTGAGCCGCACGGCGTTCATTGAAGGACTTTGCTCTTCATATGCCGGGTTCAGGCAGTCAATGACGGTCACATCAAAACCGTTTTCCCGCAGGATGGCCCCCAGGGTCATCAGGCCCATCGGTTTGATCCAGAAGTCATAGGCCGCAAAATCGTAAATCCAGGGATTTACGAGGAGGATCGATTGATGCCTTTTCGCTTTGGTCTGCCCGGTCATGATTGATTTTGATCCGCCTTTTCAGGAATTCTCATCGGAATCCGCCAGGGGGATCTGATGGGACAGCAGGGGGGTGTAAACCGCTTCGGACAGGGCACAAAATGCTTCGTCCAGGGGGTCGATTTTTCCGAAACATAACCGGAGGCTGGGATCGGCTCCTTCCCCCCGGTAAAAATCCGTCGTCTGCCATGCCCCACGGGCAGAAACCAGGGCTGCGTGACGGGATTTTCCGGCTTTAAGGGCTCTGGCGTACTGCAGGGATGCCTGGGGAAAGAAGTTCAGGGGGCGGGTCAGCCCTTCATGAAAAAGATCGAGCAGTCCGGCCAGGACGTCGCGGGCATGATCGGGTCTGGCCAAAGTCCACCATTCTTTCCGGCCGGCGAGCTGATTCTGCCAATTCCGCTTCGGGTCGATGAGATGCAAGATGAGGTGCTGGAGCCATGCATGGAGATGATCCTTTCCCTTCAACTCTGCGTAACGGTAAAGAAAGATGCCGGACGGCGACCACAGGTCCAATTGACCGGTCAACCGGTTATCGCCGAGGATCAGGTCAACGGGAACCTGATTCCGGCTCTCAGCGGGAGCGTGCCCGGTGATGCGGGAGACAAACCGGCCGATGTCGGGCGAAAGGGTGTCATACTGGACTTGGCCTGCCGCTCCCTGGGGAAGTTTTCCCTGACTCAGCAGAATCCGGTATTCGTTGTCAGTGCCGGCGCCAGACATTTTTGATTCCAGCATGGACTGTTCGACTTCGTACCGTGTGAGCAACGACAGGGTAAAGATTTCCGTGTCGTCGATCTTTTCTTCCTCATCCCGGAGATCGATTCCCAGCACATTCGTGACAAAAAAACGGGCCGGTTGCCGGAAGAAACGGATCAAATCGGAAACGGCAACCTGCCGCGAGGCGGCCTTCTCAGCGGGCAGGGGAGTGACAAGGAAGGGTCGCGGCGGTGCGGATGGGACGCTGAGGGATCGGGCGGCCCGGCAGTTCTCGTCGCTGAAACTGAACAGACGATCCTTTCCCGCGAAATAGGCCGGAGAAAAGGGTTGAAGGGGATGTTCCGTGACCGGGTGATTTCTGATACCCGGATGCTCCCTGAAGGCGGATTCGGATGACGCGAAGGGTGAATGCTCCGGGACGAATCCCTGTTCGATGTAATCGAGCAATTCAGATATCACGACGGATGGGGGGATTCGTGTATTGTCACGAATGCTCTGACCGGTGTAAAAAATCATCAGCTTTTCCCTGGCGGCAAGGATTGTTTCCAAAAAAAGATAGCGGTCATCATCCCGTTTCGATCGATCGCCACGCCGGGGGTGCCTTTCGATCAAGTCGAAACCGATCTTCATCGATTCACGGGGGAAACTCTGGTGGTTCATTCCCAGGAGGGCGATGACCCGGAAGGGAATCGTTCGCATAGGCACCATGGCGCAGAACGTCAAACCACCCGTCAGGAATCCGCTCGAAAATCCAGCCGATTCCAGCCGGTTCTGCAAATCTTCCCGGATCACCTCCAATGGTACCTCTCCGTCAAATCCGGAAATCTCTTCCATCTTTGACAGATCGTGAATGTTATCCAGCAGATGCTGCCGGTCAGAAATCCATTCGTCATCGTCGCTTATGGCAAAAAATTGGCCGATGACACGGTCGAGGATTTCATGCCATTTAGCCAACGAATGGGTTTCCCGAAGGACATAGACGGTCTCGAAGAGCCTGTCCAGGAAATTGAGGAAGAATCCCAGGAATTCGGCCTGTTCGCCCTCAACGGCATCGTAGGGCAGTATGTCCATGAAAAGACGTTTGTTTTCCCCCGGCAGGGCATAGCCCAGAAGCATTTTATCGATGCCGTGCCGCCAGGTGTGCTGGGCAGCGGGAAGACCCATTTCAGAAAGGGTCCTGTCATCGATT
The DNA here is from genome assembly GCA_964541005.1 of uncultured Syntrophales bacterium. Lineage (GTDB taxonomy): Bacteria > Desulfobacterota > Syntrophia > Syntrophales > JAAYKM01 > JAAYKM01. Next base: position 19,532 of record CAZIPU010000012.1, read on the forward strand.
CCCCAGCGGATGCCCGTTTCCTCAACCCAGCGCCGGATCAGAGAGATCCGGTCCTCGCCAAGGCCGAAGGTTTCACGGACGGCCCGGTTCTCCAGAAGGGCGAGCACACGGGATGCCTCGAAGCGGCTCGAGGGCAGATCGAGGATTTTGAAGAACGTATCCGTCAAGGGATTGTTCCGCATGTGTTTGCGGTCCGCGATGCTGAAAGGAATGGGGGAATCGATGACGCTTGAGGCTTCTTCCTTTGTACGGCCGAAGACGGCTTCGATGAGAGGGGCATACGTTTCGATATCCGGGGTCATGACGAGAATGTCACGGGGATGAAGTGTCCGGTCATGGTCGAAAAGGGAGAGAATCCGGTCATAGAGGACCTCCACTTCCCGCATGGGACCGTGGCAGGAGTGGATTTCAATCGAGTTGTCGCAAGCCGGTAAAGCGAGGGGCGAAGCCTCTCCCTTGCCCCGGTCCAAGAGGTTCAGGATGTCCGATTGAACGGCTCGCAGCAGGGTTGACTCTTCGGGAAGGACGAAAAAATCCTGGTGTTGTGCGGAGACCTCCGCGAAGGCCGTTAAAAAATCCCGGCCGATTTTTCCCATGGAGGCCAGCAGGGGATTCCCCTGTTCCAAGAAAAGGTCCTCCGGAGAAACCTCGGTGCCGGTTTGTGTCGCAAAACGCCGCAGGGTTGATTCCGTTTCACGGTCCGATGTGATTCCCGACCAGTATTCACGACAGGGATTGACCAGGAACAGGTGCACTTCCATGCGGCTGGAAAGCAATTGAAGGATATCGGCAAACAGAGGCGGCAGTGCGGAAATACCGATCAGGGAGATCCGTTCGGGAAGATTCGGTGGTTCCATTGCAGAGGACTGAAACTTTTCCCTGAACAGGGAAAAAAGGGCCGCGGTATGCGGATCGGGGCTGTCTGCGACGATTGCCCTCCAAAGTGCCGCCTGCCATAATTCATCTTCGTGGCGACTCCGTCCGGCTTCCCACCCCAGTATCATCTCCGGGCGGTACACCAGGTACTGGTCGAAGACGCGGCAGATGCGGTTTGAAAGCTGGTAGAGCCGGATGGACGGATGATTTCCAGCGGAGGAAAGATAGCGATGAATTTCACGGAAGGCTTCCTGACGGCTCAATTCCGGCAATAACGCCATCAGCCTCCAGGTCAGATAGTCAGGTTGGTAAGCGTCCGGCGTCGCCTGCATGCCGACCACCCTGCCCATCAGGTCCATCAGGCAGGGGCGGGGAAAGCGAAAGGAAACGTTTGCGCATATATGATGATGTTCGGCCAGTTGCATGGCGAGCCATCTTTCCATGCCACGGCTGTTGATCACGACGATTTCTTCGGATAACGGCGACGCCAGCGGCACGGCCATCACGTCGGCGAGTCGCGCCGCGAGAATTTCCATCATGTTCGAAGTCGTGATTTTAAGACCGGTCATAAAACGCATCCTGAAAATAGGTGAATATGTATCACACCTTTGCCGGGCGTCAAAGCATTTGCGCGCCTTGGTGAAAGAAATGACGACATCCTGGAAAAGGAAAATAACCCTTTACAAAATATTCCTAAACGCCCCAATATATGGCCACTTGTGGAGGTTGAAAAACATGGAGTGGATGTGGGTCGGCACTTTGGTTGCCTTGGTTGTTTTCGCCCTGGCAGGGTTTGGTTTCATAATGAGGAAATGGGGCGGCGATTCGTTGCAGATAAGGTTTCAACTGGAGACTCTGGAGCGGAATGACGAGCGGCTGGAACGGATGATCCGGGAAGAGATGTCCCGCATCCGGGATGAAGCCGCCGACAACGCCCGGCAGACGCGAAATGACGTGGGCACGGATTTGAAGAATTTCGGTGAGTCGATGCAGAAAACCGTGACGGATATGGTCCGCCTGCAGCAGAATCAACTGGAAACATCGTCCGGCCAGATGAGTGTCCTGGCGAAAAACAGTGAGGAACGTATCGAGAGAATCCGTGAAGCCGTCGATGCCCGGTTGAAGCAGCTTCAGGACGACAACGCAAGAAGCATCGAACAGATTCGTCTCACCGTTGATGAGAAGCTGCAGGGTACGCTGGAACGGCGGCTGGGAGAATCTTTCCGCCAGGTATCGGAACGGCTTGAACAGGTCCACCAGGGACTGGGCGATATGCGGAACCTGGCTGCCGGGGTGGGTGATCTCAAGAAGATTTTTTCAAATGTGAAATCACGCGGCATCTGGGGTGAAATCCTCCTGGAAAACCTGCTGGCCGATATCCTCTCCCCCGGGCAGTATGAGAAGAATGTCCGCACGAAGGAACGGACCAACGAAGTCGTTGAATTTGCGGTTAAGCTGCCCGGTGCGGGAGGCGGAGAAGAAGACGCGGTCTGGCTTCCCATCGATGCCAAATTTCCCGTCGAGGACTACCAGCGGCTGATCGACGCACAGGAAAAGGGTGATGTGGATGCGGCGGCCGATGCGGCCCGGATGCTGGAAACGCGTTTGAAGAACGCCGCCCGCGACATTCACGTGAAATACCTGAATCCGCCCAGGACGACGGATTTCGGCGTCATGTATCTTCCCGTCGAAGGCTTGTATGCGGAAGCCGTCAGGAGGCCTGACCTGGTCGGTGCCATCCAGCGGGAGTACCGGGTTCTGGTGGCCGGGCCATCGACGTTCGCCGCCCTGCTGAACAGCCTGCAAATCGGATTCCGGACCCTTGCCATTCAGAAGCGGACGAGCGAGGTCTGGCAGATTCTCTCCGCCGTCAAGACCGAGTTCGGTAAATTCGGCGACGTACTTGAGGCAGTCAAGAAGAAACTGGAACAGGCGACCAACAATATGGACGACGCCCTGAAAAGATCCCGGGTCATTCAGCGCAAGCTGCGCAATGTCCAGGAAATCGACCAGCCGGAAACACCGGAAATCGATTTGAAGGAACCGGATGGAAGTTCCGATGAATAAACGCGGACTTCCCTGATTCTCCAGTCAGCAGACGCCGGTCAGGCGATGTAAAACCGTTATCCGGCACCGTATCCGGAATGCCGCAAAACCGGGGATGCAGCCCTTTTAAGGGCTGACCGTAAATTCGGCCGTGGCGTTCCAGCACAGGGGATTTTCAATTCCTTCCACATGAATCACGTAATGATTCCCCGGAATCCACGCAACGGATGTGCCCGGTAAAGCCGATGGTATGGTCCAGGGCATGGAACCCGTGCCGTTTGTTCCCATGGACCAGGAGTTTACGATGGGATATGTTGCCCAACTGTGGTTCACACCTCCCATGATCCTGATTTTCACGTGGGAGCCGCAGTTGCTGGTGTATTTCCAGCTGAGGTTATGCGTGCTGCCGATTTTCCAATTCTGGAGGGGGAGACTGTTTGCGGGATTTGTGATGCTCAGGTTTGTGTAAGGCATAATGCGGAAAAGCCCGCTTGTGCCAAAATATTTCTCGTTTGTTGTACTCACGATCTTGATTCGATAACCATCGCCCTCCGGAATGCTGGCCGGCATATTGTAAGGTATTATCCAGCCCTTTCCGGATTGCCCCCATCCATGGCCGGTGTCAATGGTATGCACAATGGCGGCGTTTTTTGTCAGCAGGATCTTTGCCAGGCCCGGAGGGGTGCCCTGATATTCCCACTGAATGCTTTGGGGGGTTCCTGCGCGCCACTGGGCATTTGCTTGCGGATTGGTAATCTTGACCTGAGCTACTAAAAATTCCCCGGCTTGTTTCGGCATACCCGTCAAACCCGGACGACTCATGGAACTCCCGGGGAGGGCTTGTGCCGCATCGGAATTTGCCGGCATCGAAGTGAAACTGAAAACACAGGTCATCAGAATCAGATAAATCCAAAAATTTTTCATGGTCTTTCCCCCTACTTCAAGAATTGAATAACAGACAAGAAACTTTAAGTTCCAGATTTCTCAGCATCCGTCAAGGAACACATTTAAAATTGCGCCCTTTATTTCGGATATTTCGCTTTTTTTAATAATAAATCCCAATACATTAGTCAACGGATAAAAAAATCTTGACATCGAAGCCAGAAAGGCTTTCTATATTGCCATATGGAAATATAGAAGGAGATGGTATGAAGGAATTCATCAAGGTCATGAAGGCCCTTTCCGATCCGAACCGTATCAAAGTGCTCAAACTGCTTCAGCACCGTGTCATGTGCGTCTGTGAGCTTCAGGCGGCCCTCGAAATCGCCCAGCCTACCGTGTCAAAACATTTGAAAATACTGGAGGACGCGGGTCTCGTTGTCTCCGAAAAAGACGGGCTGTGGGTGAATTGCGCTTTAAGTGACGGCAGCCTGAGTCCCTATGCAGCCACCCTATTGGGCAATCTCCGTCACTGGCTTAGAGACGACCCGGACATCAAAAAGCTTGAAACAATCCTGCCCCTGTTGAACAGAGAAGAGCTCTGCAAGAAATAGCCGGATTCATATATCGCTGAAGAACTATATAGAGGAGTTAGCATCGCAATGAAAGAACGTACTAAACTGGGAATCATCATCGCAGTTTTTCTGGGAGCTTATTACATTCCCTGGGATCATCCGACCGTTCGTCAGGCCGGTCTGGAAGCCTTTCTGATGCTTCAGGATTACGCCCGCCTCCATGTCCTGACCTGTCTCATCCCGGCTTTTTTCATTGCCGGGGCGATATCGGTGTTTGTCTCCCAGGCATCGGTGCTCAAATATTTCGGTGCCCGGGCAAATAAAATTCTATCTTACTCCGTCGCCTCCGTATCCGGAACAATCCTGGCCGTCTGCTCCTGTACGGTCCTGCCGCTTTTTGCCGGCATTTATACCCGGGGTGCGGGGATCGGACCCGCCACGGCGTTTCTTTATTCCGGTCCGGCCATTAACGTTTTGGCCATTATCCTCACCGGCAGGGTCCTGGGGTGGCAACTCGGTGTCGCACGGGCGGTCGGCGCCGTTTTGTTCGCCGTGGTTACAGGGTTATTGATGGCCCTGATCTTTCGCAAGGATGACGCCGAACGCACCAACGGCTCGTTTGTTCTCCCCGACGAAGAGGACCGCTCCCGCCGACTCTGGCAGGACGCCGTTTACATGCTGACCATGGTCCTGATCCTGATTTTTGCCGCTTGGGCGAAACCGGTCCCCGATGCGACGGGCCTCTGGCCGTTCATCTTTTCCATAAAATGGTACATCGTCATCGTTTTATTCATTATTCTGGGCGTGATTCTCAAATCATGGTTCAGTCGGGAAGAGTTGAAAAGCTGGGTGGA
>CAZIPU010000013.1:0-13531 GCA_964541005.1 uncultured Syntrophales bacterium
TTCCTCTATAAAGATTTCATGCCGAATCAGCGACCTGTTGAAATTCGGGCGTTTACAAATCCCGGCGATCAGAAAAACGCGCTCCTTGCCGGTAGCCTCGATGTCACGGGGACAACGCTGGTACAGGCGATTTTATCGGCTTCCAAAGGAGAGCCGGTTGTCGTGGTTTCGTCGCTCTGTATGAAATGTTCCGCTCTGGTGGTCGGCAAGCATTCGGACATTTCAAAAACGGCTGACCTGAAGGGCAAACGGATCGGTTATGTGCCCGGCACGATGCATCATGTCCTGCTGTTCGATACCCTCGCCAAGGCAGGGCTGACGCAAAAAGACGTGCAGCTCATCCGCGTCGATTTCTTTGACATGGTGACGGCTCTATCCCGTGGTCAAATCGACGCTTTTCTGAGCGGCGAGCCTTATCCGGCCATGGCCCGGCTCAACGGTACGGGAAAGATTCTGGCCTATCCGTATTTCGGTGACGCCATCGGCACAGTCAATGCCGGGATGCTGACCACGCGGGATATGATCAAAAAAGACCCCCGGAGGATACAGGATCTTGTTACCGCTCACGTCCGGGCGACAGAGTATCTGAAGTCTCACCCCGAATTCTGGCTGCGTCAGGCCCGCTCTTTCGGCTTCGATGAGCAAGTTTTAAAGGTTGCTGCACAGAATATTGAATTATCCTGGGATCTTGACGAGACATTCATCCGGCATGCGAAAAATCTTGCCCTGCGCATGAAGGCACTGGGCATCATCGAACGGTTGCCTGATATCGATGCTCTCATCGACACCCGCTTCGTCAGGGGGGCACATAAGTCCACTCAACGCAATGAAATTCAAAATTAAACGGCGAGCCTGGATTTGGGGCGCAAGTCTGCCCGCATCCGTTCTCATTTTCTGGACGGCGATGACCGTCACGGAATGGGTGCCTTCCTTCTTGATGCCGGCACCCTTGGATGTGCTGAAGGCGCTTTTTCTGTTCATCTTCGGCGTTCCTGCCGATAACGCCCCCTATTCGGGTACCTTTTTCCGTCATGCCGCCGCATCGGTGTCGAGGGTTATGGCCGGCTTTGCCCTGGCGTCGTTGATCGGCATCCCGGCGGGAATTCTATCGGGTCGCGTACCGCGTGTTTGCACCGTCATCGATCCCTTCATCCATCTGCTGAGATCCGTGCCCGGTATTGCATGGCTTCCCCTGGCGATGATCTGGTTCGGCATCGGAAACACGACCAGCCTTTTCCTCATCGTACTGGCTGCATTTTTCCCCGTCTATTTGAGTACTTATCAAGGAGCGCGAAATATTTCTCCGCGCTGGGTGCAGACAGCGAAGATGCTGGGCGCCACAAGAAGACAGATTCTGATGCGTGTGGTGCTTCCCGGAGCTTTTCCCTCCATCGAAGCCGGACTGCGTCTCGCCTTGGGTATTTCGTGGGCATATGTCGTTTTGGGTGAATTGACGGGAGTTAATTCCGGGCTGGGTGCCATGATCATGGATGCACGCATGATGGGCAGCGTCATCATTGTTGTTGTCGGCATCATCTGCATCGCCCTGCTGGGACGCCTATCGGATCTGCTGCTGCAGTTTCTGTTACATCGGTTGCCGGGCCACTATGCCGGGCGGAACGGGGGGAAAAAGATCCTATGACCGGGCAGCATCACGCCATCCAGTTTTCCGCGGTATCTATGGTTTTTTTTAATGGTCCCACCGGAAAAGAGCCGCTTTCCGTTCTCCATGATATGTCGTTTTCCATAGGAACCGGGGAGTTCGTGGTGATCCTCGGACCCAGCGGCTGCGGGAAAAGCACCATTCTGAACATTCTGGCAGGGTTTGAGCGGCAATCGTCCGGCGAGGTCACCGTTTTTGGCCGTCCGGTGGGAGGCCCCTCCCCGGAATACGGAATGGTCTTCCAGGAAGATTCCCTTTTCCCCTGGTTGACGGTCAAGGACAACATCCTCTTCGGCCCTCATTGCCGGGGCGAAAACCCCCTGCCCAATGTCAGTGCCTGTCTGGAACTGGTAAACTTGCCGGGAATTGAACAATTTCTGCCCCACCAGCTTTCAGGTGGAATGAAACAGAGAATCGCCCTGGCCCGTCTGCTCATCAATCATCCGCGGCTGCTCCTGATGGATGAACCGTTCGGCGCCCTGGATGCGCAAACGAGAGAGGATATGCAGGAACTGGTCGTCTCCGTGCAGATGAAATACGGACCGACGGTCGTATTTGTCACGCACGACGTCGACGAAGCGGTTTTTCTGGCCGATCGGATTCTGGTTCTGTCAACACGTCCGGCCACGCTGTCCGAAGTCATTCCGGTTCCGGCACCCCGACCGCGCGATGCGCGATGGAGAGAAGAGGCTCTTTTTCATCGGACGGTGTCCGATGTTCGCCATGCCTTGAAGAAAAGCATGTGAACCCCTGCTGTTCCGGTAAACGGCTTCATTTTTGAACAAAACAATTAGATTTTAAATCCGGATTCCAATCCATGTCGCGTTGCATGGCATGGCAGATCCCGATGCCGGTGCCGCGCCCCCTGCCGGTATCCGCCTGGGTATCACGGGGACTGGAGCCGACTTCGGGGAAGAATAGATTCGCGCCCGCCATCAGGGATGCGCTGTGAGGCTCATGTGTGCAGTGGGCTTTGACGGTGTCGCCCATGACCAGACGCGAGACCGCCACCATGCGGGCCATTTCCAGTTCGCTGATCATGCCAAACTCGGCCAGGGGAGACCCCGCAAAATTGATGCGGCGCATGACGCCGCTGTAGACGGCGCCATAACGGCGCGCCAGGAGCATTAATTCAACCATTTCCTCCGGATGGTGCTCCGGTCCGACCGGCTCGATACAGTTCATCCAGAGCAAACCGACGTCGTTCAGAACCTGTATGGTCTGAATACGGCGCTGGGGCGGGATCGGTGTGTCGCGGCCCTCTCCCAGGCGTACGGCATGGTATGCGCCGACAAAGCCGGCACGCAACAGGGCCTCCCCCTCCCTGTGGTCAATATCGCGGGTGTTGGCCACCAGAGGCGTGCCCACGGCTTTTTTCAGTAATTCCCCGATTTCCAGCAGGCGTTCGAAAGGAAAATCGCCGGTTGTCATCAGGTTGAGCGCATCCGCACCCTGGGCCTCTCCCTGACGCGCCCAGTCAAGGAGCTGTTGTTCATCGAATTGGATATTTTTATGAAAAACACCGGCTTTTTGCGCCAACGAACAGAAACGGCAGTTGATCGGACAGGACGCCACATTGAGACCGATGTGAAAGTGATTTTCACCCTTGCCGCCGAATCGTTCCCGCGACAGGCCGTCGGCCGCAGCCATCATTAAATAGACTTCGGGACTGTGGAGCGGCAGGGCCATCAATGTCATGGCTTCTTCACGGCCGATTCCGGCGCCTTCACGGCCTTTTTTGAGAATATCGGCGATCCCGGCGTTGATACTCCTGATTTGACTCATAAAATAAATTCTCTTGTTAGAATACGCATATCGGAGCCGTTTTTAACAGATATCCTTGGCAATGGCAAGTTATCCCGTGACAGGCTTGATTGGATGTTCCTGCTGAAGGATTGCAGATGATGCGGATTAAAGGTGTCTTATGAAATGGTTATGCTCGATTTCTTCGTTTAGACGCAAGAGCGCCCTGTCCCAAAATCGCCGCCTGTTCAGCCTGGTGACGGATCCGATGTTGATGCCTTGGCCATGAGCGCCGCTCCGTAGGCGCTCAGAATGTCCGGATTGTCGCTGATTCGAATCGGCTGTTGCAGTTTTTCCTGGAAGATCCTCTGGAGGCAGCGGTTCCGGGCACAGCCGCCGGCAAACACCACTTCTTCTTTCACCCCGACGCGCTTGGCCAGACTCACCACCCGGTTGGCAATCGACTGGTGGATCGCCGTCGCAATAGCCTCCCGTTTTGCGCCACGGGCAATCAGGCTGATCACCTCCGATTCGGCAAAAACGGTGCAGAGGCTGCTGATCGTCATGCCGCCCCCGTTTTCCAGGCAACGGTCGCCGAACTGCTCTAAGGGAAACCCGAGGGTTTTGGCCATGACCTCCAGAAACCTCCCGGTTCCGGCGGCGCAGCGGTCGTTCATCTCAAAGTGGGCGACAACACCGTTTTCTGCAAGCTGTACTACCTTTGTGTCCTGGCCGCCGATATCGATGATCGTCCGGCAGGAAGGGAAGCATGCCCTGGCACCCCGGGCCACGGCACGGATCTCCGTTACCGTTTCCACCTCATGATGCGTCTGCAGGAGGTGCCGTCCATAACCCGTGGCCAGCAGGCGATCCGGTTTCGTTGTTCCGATAAGGTCCCGGCACGTTCCCAAAGGATCGTAACCGGTCTCCAGTTTGTATACTTCGGACAGATCCGTATCCTCCAGGACCACGTACTTGATGTAGCGGGAACCGATGTCGATACCGCCGTGTCTCATTTTTTCATTCCGTCTTTCATCACCTCGATGAACGCCTCGACCCGCGTTTTGAGCTGGCCCATATCTTCCATGCTGTAGTCCGTTTCGATCCGGAGGTAGGGAACCTCTTTTTCTTCCAGACGTTGCTTCACCTTGTAGGCTTCCACCATGTAGGGCGTGCAGAACTGCAGGGCATAGTGAATGACGCCGTGGGCATGAAGCCTGGCGGCCATGTCTCGGATATCGTCCAGCCTCCCCTCATTCGGTGTGAAGCAGGCGCAGTTGATCGTCAGGTAGCGTTCGGCAATCGACTCCAAACCCTGCTTAATGGATGTAAAATGCGGGTCGAGCTGGGATTTAAAATTCCGTTCTCCCACACAGGATTCCTCGCCGACCACCATGGCGCCGCTGCCTTCGATAATCGCGTGGAGCTTCCAGTTGGGAATCGCCATGGGAGAACCGGAAATCAGTATTCGGGGCGTACCCTTCGGCGCCACTCCCACACCGTTTTTCACACGCTCATCCAGTTCGTCGCACAGGGCATTCAACATCCGGGTAAAACGAATGGGATCGTCATAGAACGACACCTGGTTGATAAGCAGGGCATCCAGGCCGGAAATCGGCGCCGGGTCCGAAGCTCGCAAGGCCGACAGACGCTGCAGTGCCCTGCGTTTTTCCCAGACGACGGCGACCGCTTCGGTTAACTTTTCCAGGGTGATTTCCTTCCCCGACACCTCCGTCAGCTTTGCCGCCAGGTTTTTAACCTCGCTCATCCAGAGGCGTTTCCCCTCGTCCGACTTCATATGGGGCATCTCCATCACATAGACCTTGCCCGTAATCTCGTTGAGGATCTCGTAGGCCTTTTTCTTCCCGTCGCAGGTGGTTTCGCCGATGATGAGATCGCTTGACTCGACATAGGGGCACAGTCCCGCCAGCTTGAATCCCATGAAGGCCTTGATCAAGGCGCAGGTGTTCCGGGGCAGGTATTTTTCCGCCTCTTCGGTCCCGACATCGGCGCCGGCGCACAGGCCGATACAGAGCCCGTCCACCGCCAGAATCAATTCTTCCGGCACGTAAAGGCAGAATGTTCCAAATATCTGTTTCCCTTTCTTCTTCTCCTCAACCAGCTCGACGATACGCAGGCCGTGAACTTCGGAGATGACAAAGTCAAAGTACTTCATCCCCTCGGGACGGTTTTTCTGGGAGAGATAGATTCCCTGATAGGCGTCCGAAAGAACCGCCAGCAGACCCTGATGCGCCTCCAGATTAAGACCCAGGGAACGCCACATTTCCATATACTTTTCTGACATAACACCTCCTTGCCGGGTTATTTTTTTGTATTTTTCTCCTTACAGAAACCAGAGGAGTCTCATTTTCCTGGGCCTTATGAAGGGCCTGTTCCGATATTTTTGCGCAGGATTTGAAGGTGCATCTCTCCTTGGCGTTTTGTACGTCCTCAGAAGTCTTATCGTTTCAGCCCATATAGACCGCTCCGGAAGTGGTGTCCAATTCATTTAAGCAATATTTTTAACGTGTTCATTCATTTTCATAAAAATAGAAAGGATCCTGCCGGCCGGCAGGGCATGGATAAAATTTAACCTGAAGAACCGGAAAAAGCCGTTGATGAAACAGCCTGATGCGGATAAAGTTTGACGATTCGTGACGGAATTGACTTTTGGGTCCGGCATACCAGAATTAAAGCGAGAAAATAATGATGGACTTAAAGAGAAAAAAACGGCATCTCCGCCTGATGACCGCGGCCATTGCTGCGGTGGTTCCGTTTTTCCTCGTAACTGCGGCATTCGGCGCCAGTCATGGAGAACCGGTGCCCCGTGAAATTGTATCCGGGAACAAGCAAGATTTCGGAGGACGTTCGTGCGAAGGTTGCAGGAAGTTCAATGAACTGAATACATCCATCCGCGATGGCCGGGTCGATAAAGCGGACGCGATGGCCCGGTTCAAGGTCATCATTAAGGAACTGGAGGGATTTGCCGGAAGCCATGACTTTCCGGCGACGTCATCCGTCCGTTGCGTGTTTCCCCTTAAGGGGTATGACGCATCCGCCATCGGTGGTCGCAGGGGTAGCGGATATGTCGAAGGCGGGTACGATTATTTCGACGGGAACGCCCATACGGGGCATCCCGCCCACGATCTTTTCATCAGGGACAGGAATCGGGACAGCCTGGATGATACTACGGGGAAGGCCGTTGCCGTCCTGGCCATGGATGGCGGCATCGTCGTCGCCGTGGAGACGAAATGGGAGAAGGGGAGTCCTCTGCGGGGCGGCCGTTACATCTGGATATACAACCCGTCGGCATCTTCCTTGACTTATTATGCCCATAACGAAGCGATTTTCGTCGGTCTCGGGGATGTCGTCAAGCCGGGTGATAAAATCGCCACGGTGGGGAGAACGGGCCTGAACGCCGACCGGAGGCGTTCCCCCACCCACCTGCACCTGATGCACCTGAAAATCATTAACGGGCGGCCAAGGGCCCACGACCGGTTCGGCGTGTTTCCCACCTGCAGGTTTCAATGAAGGATGGACAGAAAAGGGGTATCGCAGGCGTTTCGTCAGGACCCGTTTCCCCGGAGAATCATGTTTAGAAATCGATTCCGGCGGTGTGATTAAAAGTTGTCATTTCCGTTAGATATGGTATTAGCTTCAAACGTTGTTTCAAATCCGGCTGCTGAAACACACGAGATAAGGGGGGCGCATGGATCCGGCAAAAGTGGTGGTTCGTTATACAGACGGTAAGATTTTAAAAGGTTTCACGCAGGATTTCTTTCCAAATAAGGACCATTTTCATCTGCATCCTTTCGACAAGTCGGAGGTGCAGGTACCCGTGAGGATCCTGGTGAAAGACCTCAAGGCCGTTTTCTTCGTGAAAGATTTTGAAGGCAACGCTTTTTACAGTGAACGCAGAAGTTTTTCCGATGCCGATAAAATCCAGGGAAGAAAGATAGAGGTCCTGTTTCAGGACGGGGAGCAGCTCGTCGGATCGACGATGGGATACGACCGCAGCCGGCAGGGTTTTTTCATCGTTCCGGCGGACACCAGCGGCAATAATGAACGGGTCTATGTGGTTCAGGCAGCCGTAAACAGGGTCGGTTTTATTTAGAACGGCTTATCCGTATTCATTGACGATCAGGGCGTTTCCCCCCCAGACGGACAGCTCCTATCTGCATCGGCCGGGCCGCCTTCATGTACGCCCCCTTCTCAGGCGGCAAGCTTCCGGCGATACGCCCTATTATCCCAACCGCCTGAACGCCGTGGCTTTGACCGCGGCATAAACCTTGATTCCCCTTTCTATTTCAAGATCCTCGGCAGCCTGCCTGACGACCTCTGCGATGAGCCTCTCCCCGCCGCACTCCAGCTCTATGCCAAGCCGGTTACCCGTTTCAAAAATATCGGTGACTCGGCATTGGAGGAGATTACGCGCGCTGATTGCCTCCGGGTGACGCTTGAAGAGAATGATGTCCGTGGATGAAAGTTCGAAAAGCGCCTCGGGCAGGTCACTGCTTCCGGAAACGAACAAGTGCGCATCCCCCCAGTAATAGACATGGAGGCCGTCAAGACGGTGGGAAAACCGCAGTTTAAGGAGGTTGATGTAACCGGCCTTACTCTCCCCCATGCGGATCCGCGCCAATTCCTCCGCCGTCATCTGCCCGGCGATTTGTCCGTCAGCCACACTCAGCACCTGGTCGGTCATGATCCTCATTTCAATCATGGAGTGAGAAATGAAGAGATAGGGTATTCGAAAGGTCTCACAGACGTTTTTAAGGAAAGGAACGATCTGGAACTTGAGACTGTCGTCGAGGCCCGATAAGGGTTCGTCCATAATGAGCAGCCTGGGGTTGGAAAGAACCGCCCGGCCGATGGCCACCCTTTGCCTTTCGCCGCCGGAGAGATTTCTTACGCCCCGATCCAGTAAGGGCTCGATTTGCAGGACGCCGATCACACTGTCCAGGGAGATTTTGCGATATTCCTGGGCACAGCGCCTGTAACCGTAAAGGAGGTTGCTTTTGACGCTCAGGTGCGGAAAGAGATGGGGAAGCTGAAAGACCATGCCGATCCGGCGTTGTTCCACCGGGATGTTTATCCGTTTCCGGTGGTCGAAGATCGTTTCTCCATCGAGAAGGATAACGCCGCGATCGGGCTGGTGCAATCCGGCCACAAGTCCTACCAGGGTGGATTTACCGCTTCCCGACGGCCCGAAGAGACCGATCCGTTCGCCTGCGACCGTTAAATCCGCCTCCAGCCGAAATGCGCCCAGTTGCTTTGATATGTCAATGTGCATCTCCATATCAGTCCGCCCTGATCATCCGCCTTCCGAGCCATTCATGAAAAATGAGCACGGCGACGGAAATGGTGATGGACACAACACAGAGTGTCATGGCCATGACATCGCCCCTGGGAGAGCTGACGTATTCATAGATCGCCAGCGGGATCGTCTGGGTCACGCCGGGGATGTTGCCGGCGACGATAATCGTGGCCCCGAATTCACCCAGACCGCGGGCGAACATGAGAACAGAACCGGCGATGATTCCCCGAATGGAAAGCGGCAGAATAATTGTCATGACATTGTCGAACCAACCCGCCCCGAGGGTCCGGGAAGCCTGAATGAGCCGCATGTCGATGGTTTCCATGCCGGTCCGGATCGATCTGACCATGAGCGGAAAGCCGACCACCGCTGTGGCAATGACGGCTGCCTTCCAGGTAAAAATCAACCGGATGCCGAGAGGCTGGAGTAGATTTTTCCCGATCCAACCCTGTTGGCCCAGAAGCAGTAACAGCAGATAGCCGACGACGACGGGCGGCAAGGTCAGCGGAAGGTTTACAAAAACATCCAGGACAACCCGTCCCCGGAATGTCCGGAATGTCATGAGGTAGGCGACGGCAAAACCGAAGGGAAGGGAAATCAAGGTGGCCGTTACAGCCACCTTGATTGACAACAGAATCGCCGAGTAATCGGTCGGGGTGAAACCGGGCATAAGACAATTATTTTACCGCAAAACCATATTTAGAAAGGACCTTTTTGGCTTTTGCGGATTGCAAAAACTCGTAAAAAGCGACCGCTTCGGTTTTCTTGCTGCCGGTGGCAGTAAGGGCCACGGGATAGGTTACCCTTGGATAAAGCTCCTGGGGAACGATGAAAAGGATCTCCACTGCCTTGGCCATGATTTTCGCATCCGTCTTGTAGACGAATGCGCCGTCGACTTCACCGCGTTCGGCATACATCAGGCATTCCCTGACATCTCTTGCCATCACCAGTTTCTTTTCAAGTTGTTTGTCCAGTCCCGCTTTTGTGAAAGCCTCCATGGCGTATTGGCCGGCAGGAACACTCTTGGGGCTGCCGATGGCGACCTTCTCCAGTTTAACCACCTCTTGCAGGCTGCGCACCTTTAGACCGGGTTTGCCCACGAACACAAGTTCATTGAATGCGAAGGTGGAAATATTGTGTGCATCGATCAGCTGCTTTTCTTTTAAATAGTCCATCCATTCAACATTGGCCGAAAAGAAAACATCGCAGGGCGCGCCGTTTTCGATCTGCTTTGCCAGTGCTCCGGAACCGCCGAAGTTTCGCTGGAACGAAACGCCGGGACTCTTCTTCTCGAAGTCCGCTGAAAGCTCAGTGACTGCCTCCCTGAGACTGGCCGCCACGGACAGATTCACATCAGCCGCAAGGGCAGTCGACCCGGTCAGAAATACAAAACAGAACGCACACAACAGCAGTTTGATCGTACAATTTTTCATCCTTCAACATCCTTTCTGAGAGTTGGTGTCTTGCGCGACGGCGTTCTTTGTAAGAGGGGCTCTGTCCGTACCGCCGACCCGGCCGCCCGCGACGTGAACGATGCGAGGCATGACATGAGTTGCCTCACTACCAAACTTTCCGCGTATCCTCGACCACCCATTTTTAACGGGGCCCTATTCAGGGGGGACTCATCCGCCATTTGGGAGATTGAGGATGCCGATACCCCCCCTTTTCTAACGTTATGCGTGTTCATGCATAGCCATTTCCCTATTACCTTTCTCGCCGGGTTTTTGTCAAGGCTGTTATTGGTCCGTCCGATCCGGGAAGGAATCTCTTGCAGCGTATGGGGGTATGACGAAGATTCCATAAAAAAAGCTTGACAAGTCGTTGTGTCGGCCAATATATACCGTTCGATGTGCATGAATTGGCATAACGCCGTACGGGATTATTACGGGTGGAGGGAGAGAACGTCATGGTTCTTGATGAGACAATCCGGGGTGTGGAAGAGCTTTACGCGGACAGGTTGCATGACATCGTGGTGGAGCGGCTTGTCATGGGCATTTTCTTTGCCGGGGTCAAGCTCTCCAGCGGTTTGTGCGGCATTTCCTACACGCCGACTGCCGAGATTCATAAAAAAAGCGGTTGTCTCCGGATCGATCCCTCCTCACGACGGGAGTTGCCCTTCAAAGGCGCACCGGTTTCCGAACTGCTGTCCATTCACGATGAAGACCTCTTGATCCGCACGGTCCGGATCGTCATTTTGAATGCCCTGTCCGCGCTTTTCCTGACGCGTAACCTCTACTGCATCGTGGAGGATTGCGACGCCCTGGACATGATTGATCCGTCCTCCATGAACCATATCTGCATGGTCGGGGCGATTCGCCCGTTTGTGGATCGATTCAAGAGGCTGGACCACGTCAAACTGCAAATTGTCGAGCAGAAAATAGAGAGTCTCCGTAGTGATGAAATGCGTTATTTCGTTCCTTCCGCCGAAGCCGCCTTTGCCCTCTCCCTTTGCGATACCGCCGTGATCACCGGTGCCGCCGTCGCCAACGGGACGATGGATACGCTTCTCGGTTATACCGGCAAGGCAAGGCACGTCATTGTCGCGGGTCCGACCGCCGGATTTATTCCCGATGCCCTTTTCCGGCGGAATGTGTCCGCCGTCAGTACCGTCCAGGTTGTCAGGCCGGACATGACCCTCGACTTGCTGGCTGAAGGGATGGGCGCCTATCAGCTTTTCAGGAACAGATGCATCAGGAAAATCAACATTGTAAACGGCGTCCGCGATCATCCTGGAGGCGCCGGAGAATGACGCCCATATTGCGAAATGAATACACACAAAGTGAAATAAAATGGAGGGGATAAACAGCATGGCTGAAGACTATTTCGATCTGGAAAAACGCCTGGAGGAAGCATCAAAATTTCACGGCGATCTGTGCGCGGGGATTACGATCGGGACCCGGATGACCCTGCTCGGCTTGAAGGCCATCGGCATCGAGGATCCGAAGGGAAAGGACAGGAAGGACTTCATGGCTTTCGTCGAGACCTACCGGTGTCCCGCCGACGCCGTCCTGGCCGTGGCCGGTTGCCAGCCGGGAAAACGCACCTTGAGGATTCTCGATTACGGGAAGACGGCGGCAACTTTTGTGAACCTGAAGACGGGAAAAGCCGTCAGGGTGTCCATGAACGACAAGGAAGAAGACAAGACACAGGAAAAAACACGGGAAATGATCGAAGCCGATCCCCACACCAGGGAATGGGCCATGAGACCGGCCGAGGATCTTTTCGATATCCGTGAAGTCAAGGTTGAGCTCAAACCGGAACATCTGCCGGGCAAGCCCCTGCGTATCGTGACGTGCTCGGTTTGCGGAGAGCGGGTCATGGATCTCCGGGAAATCCGTAAAGACGGGAAGATTTACTGCCGTTCCTGTGTGGACGGGGAAAGATATTATTCACCCCTGTAAATCCGAACGCGGGAACACGGATCGGTCATTGATTGACGGCCCCGTAAAAAGTCGTTCAGGCTGTCATGCCTGACTTGGAGGCTGTGACATAATGTCATTCTGAGCCGCAAGGCGAAGAATCTAGTCCTTCCAGCATTAGATTCTTCACTTCGTTCAGAGTGACCACAAACGTAAATTGGACATTATGCCACACCTCTTGATCCGGTATCCATAACAGGATGAAAATACGGGATTACGGATGGCGCTACGTTTGCCCGGACCGGCAAAACAGGCGTTTGTCCGGCTTTTTGCAAGTTTATCATTGATTAAGGAACAACGAAATGGCGCAGGAGGCGGCTTCAACACATATGGCGGATTGGAATCGGGCCTGGCGGGAATTGAGAAAAAACAAGCCTTCACCGGCGCGCCATGCCCAATTTTGGGATGGGCGGTCCCGGTCCTTTGCCAGGCATGTTGCCCGGAGCGGGTATGCGGAATCATTTCTCAAAATCATGGTGCCTCAACCGGAATGGACGGTTCTGGATATGGGATGCGGCGCCGGGACCCTTGCCCTGCCCCTGGCGGAAGAGGTGCGGTCCATTACGGCCGTTGACTTTTCCGCCAGGATGCTTTCCATTTTGCAGGAGGCGTGTGCGGCAAGAAGCATCCGCAACATCCGGACGATCCATGCCCGCTGGGAAGACGATTGGGAGCAGGCGGGCATCGGCCTTCATGATGTGGCCATTGCGTCACGTTCTCTGGTCGTTGACGATTTGCAGGGCATGATCACGAAGCTGAGCCATGCGGCAAGGAAGCGGGTTTACATCGTTACGATTGTCGGAGACGGCCCCCATGACCGCCGGGCCTTCCAGGCTGTGGGCAGGGAACTCCAGGTCGGTCCGGACTACATTTATAATTACAATATCTTATACCAGATGGGTATTTACGCCAAAGTCGATTTCATCGTGCAGCAGGTCCAGGACACTTATGATGGGCGCGAGGAGGCCATGGATTCCGTCCGGTGGATGTTTCAGAACATGACACGGGATGAGGAAAAGAAATTGGATGCGTACATGGCCGAGCACCTTGTCTGCCGTGATGGTCTCTGGTCGCTGGATTATGCCAAACCCGTCCGCTGGGCCGTCCTCTGGTGGGAAAAGGAATAGGCAAGGGGGAAAAGCAACCTGCCAGGCGAATTGAGGCAAATGAATGGATATGAATGTCAAAGAGTTTGACCGTGTGGCCCGTGAGGTTTTCGCTCCCGTTTACCCGGTTATCGCGGAACAGATCAGAACCCGGACGGGTATTACCGAAGGCGTGTGCCTCGATATCGGGACAGGCGGGGGGTATCTCGGGATTGCCCTCGCCGGCATGACGGATCTGGATTTCTGCCTGATGGATAAATCTCCCGAGATGCTGGAAATCGCC
>CAZIPU010000013.1:13631-22091 GCA_964541005.1 uncultured Syntrophales bacterium
GACGGATCTGGATTTCTGCCTGATGGATAAATCTCCCGAGATGCTGGAAATCGCCGATGCAAATGTGGCGATTTCAGGTCTGCAGAAACGCATGCGTACCGTTTGGGGGGATGTTCACGACATTCCCAGGGAAGACGCCTCGATTGATCTGGTCATCAGCCGTGGTTCCCTATTCTTCTGGGAAGACAAGCCCCGGGCTTTCTGCGAGATCAGCCGTGTTCTCAAACCGGGAGGAAAGGCCTATATCGGCGGCGGAATGGGTACGGGGGAGTTGTACCAGAAGATCAGGGAAGAGATGGAAAGAAGGAATCCTGAGCGGCATGGCGACGAAAAAAACGGACGATTTGCCGACCATCGCGAACTTTACCGGGAGGCGCTGTGCCGGGCCGGAATTGCAAATTATACCCTGATCCGTGGGGATGAGGGGTTGTGGATACAGATCGGGAAGTAAGGCGTTCGTGTGAATAAAGATCCTGGCGTCCGGCTCAGAATATCGAACCCGGTGGAAACCGGCAGATACCGGCATAAAAAAGCAGGCGAACGGGACAGGAGGATTAACCGGGGATGAACGGGGTTAAAAGAAACAAAACCATCATATCTTTGATTTTGCTCCTCTTCTTTTTTTTGCCGTCATCCGTGACCGTCCAGGCCAGAGAGATTACGGACATGAGAGGGAGAAAGGTACAGGTTCCCGACCGGATACGGAAGGCATACGCCACGTCGCCGCCGGCGACCTACATGATTTACGCCCTTGATCAGACACTGCCGGCAGGATTGAACGCACCCCTTAAGGAGCCGGAAAAGAAATACCTGTCCAAAAGAATCCGGTCCCTCCCTGTTCTGGGCGGTTATTTCGGACAGGGGCAGACCGCCAATATCGAGATGATCCTGAAGGCGAAACCGGATGTCGTGATCATGTGGACGTCCGAGGACACGGCGGTCAATCGGAAGATGGAGATAGACATGAAGAACCTGGGCATCCCTCTCGTCTTTATGAACGTCAACCGGATTGAAGACTACGGAAAAGGTCTCAAGTTCATGGGGCAGCTTTTGAACCGGGAAGAACGGGCAAGAAAACTGATCGCTTACGGAGAGAAGGCACTGAAAGAGGCGGCGGCGGTCACCAGAGCGATTCAGCCGGGGAAAAGGGCCTCGGTTTACTACGCCGAGGGAGCGGATGGCCTTAATACCGAGTGCCACGTCTCGCAACATGCCGAACTGATCAATCTGGCCGGGGGGGAAAATGTGCATCGCTGTCCGAGGAAATTGGGTTTCGGCATGGAAAAGATCTCCCTGGAGAAGGTCCTTCTCTACAATCCTGAGGTCATCTTCGTTCAGGAGAAGGATTTCTACAGGCGCATCAAGACGGATGCCCGTTGGCGGCAGATCCGGGCGGTCAGAAACGGCCGGGTGTTCATCATCCCCAAGGCGCCCTTCAACTGGTTTGACCGGCCGCCGTCCTTCATGCGCTATCTGGGAGTGAAATGGGTCATGACCTGCCTGTATCCCGGGCTCTATCACATCGACATGATCGCGGAAATGAAGGTTTTTTATCGACTCTTCCTGGGCATCGAACTGACGGACGAACAATGCCGGGATGTTTTGTCGGGGTAAAATCTGTTCCATGCGTTGCGCAGCGCATGGGGAAAAATGAAACAAACACGGTTAGACGATGCGGATGAGTGGGAGAAAACAGACGTGATGAAGAGAAAGACATTAACAATAACCCTTGTATTTTTACTGGCCGGTCTGTTTGCGGTAAGCGGAGCGACGGCCCGTGAAGTGGTCGATATGGTCGGGCGGAAGGTGGCGCTTCCTGCGGTGATTAAGAAGGTCTATGCCCCTTCGCCGTACGGATCGTATATTCTCTACGCCATGGACCCCAAGCTGATGGCGGGTCTGATCTTTCCCCTGAAGGAAGAAGATAAGAAATTCCTGGACAAGCGTGTTCACCATCTGCCGGTTATCGGCGGCCTTTTCGGCCAGGGACAGACCGCCAACATGGAGGTGCTTCTGAAGGAAAAACCCGATCTGATCATTCTGTGGACCACCGGCAAAGGGGCAATAAACGAAAAGGCGGAGGAAACCCTGAACAAACTCAATATTCCTTATGTCTACGCCGTTGCTGAAAATCTTGCCGCTTATCCGGATGTTTTCCTTTTCCTGGGGAAGGTGCTTGATAGAGAAGAACGAGGGGAGATGCTGGCCCGTTACACCCGGAAAGTCCTGTCCAACGTGACGACGGTGGTGGGTAAGACCCCGTGGGAGAAAAGGCCGACAGTCTATTATGCCGAGGGAACCGATGGTCTGAAGACGGAATGCAACGACTCGATCCATGTGGAATTGATTAAGCTGGCCGGAGACCGGGATGTGCACCGGTGTCATACGGCCAGTCATGTCGGCATGGAGAAGATCTCTCTGGAGCAGGTCATCCTCTACAATCCCGATGTCATCGTGGCCCAGGAAAAGGCCTTTTATGACAAGGTGTTTTCCGATCCGCGGTGGCAGCACGTCAGTGCCGTGAAGGAAAAGCAGGTTTACCTGATACCCAGGGTGCCCTTTAACTGGTTTGACCGGCCGCCTTCCTTCATGAGGATTCTCGGCCTGCAGTGGCTGATGGGAAGCCTTTATCCGGAGCAGTATCCTCTTGATATCGTCCGCGAGGCCAGGACCTTCTATCAACTCTTCCTGGGGGCGGATGTGTCGCAAGAAGACATGCAGGCGGTCATCCGTCCATGAAAAGATCGATCATTCTTTCTTCCCTGTTGATTTTACTCGTACTGACGGCAATCGTTTCCCTCACCCTGGGAAAATACCCCGTGACGTTAAGCGATACATGTCTTTTCTTTGTCGGAAAAATCCTCAACGAGAAGCAGGCGACGGTACTCGATCAAACCCTTCTGGAAAACCTGCTGCTGTCCATCCGCCTGCCCCGGATTATCGCCGCCATGTTTGTCGGGGCATCCCTTTCCGTATCCGGGGCCGCTTTTCAGGCGATGTTCGTCAATCCCCTGGTGTCGCCGGGGCTCCTGGGGGTTTTAGCCGGGGCATCTTTCGGCGCCGCGTTGGGGATGGTTGTCTCCAATAGCTGGCTGGCTGTTCAGATCTGCACGTTTTTGTTCGGCTTTGCCGCCGTCATGATTGCCGTCGGGATTGCCAGGATTTACAGGGGAAGTACCATTCTGCTCTTGATCCTCGGCGGGGTCATCAGCGGGGCGATGTTCACGTCGCTGCTGTCGATCGTCAAATACAGTGCCGATCCCTACGACAAGCTGCCCGCCATCGTCTACTGGCTGATGGGCGGGCTTTCCCTGGCCGACGGGCAAACCGTTCTTTACGTGGCCGTTCCCATGACGGTCAGCATTGTTGGGATCGTATCGATGTCCGGTTACTTGAATGTTCTCAGTATGGGGGATGAGGAAGCGAAGGCGATGGGTGTTCCCGTGCAGCGGATCAGATTCATCATGATTTTTCTGGCTACCATGGCGAGCGCCCTGACCGTGGTCATCGCCGGGATGATCCAGTGGGTGGGGCTGATCATCCCCCACATTGCACGCATGCTCGTCGGTCCGAACAACCGTATCCTGATTCCGGCGAGCATTCTGATCGGTGCGACGTACCTGATCGTGGTCGATGATGTGTCGCGCCTTATGTTCAACGTGGAAATTCCCATCGGCATCGTGACATCCCTGGTCGGGATTCCGTTCTTTGTCCTGGTCCTGCGAAAGGCCAACCGGGGGTGGGGGGCATGAAAGGGATTGAGACACCGCTGATCGAGGCCAGGAATGTCGGATTTTCCTATGATACCAAACCCATTCTGAAGGACATCGACCTGGTGATCCGCAAGGGTGAAATCGTGTCCCTCCTCGGGCCCAACGGCAGCGGTAAAAGTACCCTGCTCAAGGTCCTGCTTGGCCTGCTGAAGCCCCGGGGAGGGAGCATTCGTCTGAAAGGGCGGGAAATCCATCAGACAAGCCCCAAGGAGATTGCACGCCAGATCGCCTATGTGCCTCAGATTCACCGGGGATCGTTCCCGTACAAGGTGATCGACGTTGTCCTCATGGGGAGACTGCCCCATAAGCCCTTTTTCTTTTCCTACAACGGCAAGGACATCGATATTGCCAATGAAAAACTGGAGAGGCTCTCCATCCGGCACCTGGCCGACCGGCCATACACGGAGATCAGCGGCGGGGAAAGGCAATTGACCCTGATCGCCCGGGCCATGGCCCAGGGGGCGGAGATGTTCTTCATGGACGAGCCGGCGACAGGCCTCGATTACGGGAATCAGTTGAGACTTCTCGAACAGATCATCAGCCTTGCCCGCGAGGGCTACACTTTCATCAAATCGACCCATTCGCCGGAGCACGCCTTCTGGCTGTCGGATCGGTCTGTGATGATCAAGGACGGCACCATCATCGGAGACGGCAAGACGGAGACCATCGTCAACAATGAAAGCCTCTTTGACCTCTATCAGGCGAAAGTCAGCGTGGTGAAGGTGAACGGTTCCCTGCGGGTATGCGTTCCCCACGCCATCAGCGAGCATACGAGAATGACGGTGTCCGGAGAGGAAAAGGAGATCATGTTCCTGCCCCTGACCTTGTGAGGGATGCCCGGGATTTTAGGCGAATAATCCATTGATCCTTTCCGAATGAGGCGTGGAACTTGTCCGTAATCATCCGGCATGGTCCGATCGTAACCGGACATTCAAAAAAACCATATTGGCAGGAGATGTTTATGGTCGATGCGGAAAGTATTTACAGGACGATTGTCGAGTCTCTGCAGGCCGGGCGGGAGGTGGCCCTGGTGACCGTTATCGAGACCGACGGTTCTACACCAGGTGATGCCGGAAACCGGATGCTTGTCTTTCCGGATGGATCCATCGTGGGTACGGTCGGCGGCGGGAAACTGGAAGCGCTGTGCATCCAGGAAGCGCTTGACGCCCTTTCCCTTGGCCGGAGCAAAAAAGCGACTTTTGACCTGACCCCATCCGGTATCGGAATGGCGTGTTCCGGCCGGGTGGAAGTTTTTATCGAGGTTTTCAGTGCGAGGCTGAAAATATTTATTCTGGGGGCGGGTCATGTGGCGAAAAAGATCGGCGAGTTGGCGTCCTGCGTGGGGATTCCTTACAGCGTGGCCGACGATCGTGTGGAATTTGCCAATCGCGAGCGGTTTCCTCATGCGGCAACCGTTTATACGGACAATCCCGCGACCGCAATGGAGAAGGAAGGAATCAACGAAAGAACCTATATTGTTATCGCTACCCGGGGCCACGAAATGGACGCGGAATGCATGAAACACGCTTTGAAAACAAGCGCGGCGTATATCGGGATGGTCGGCTCCAAAAGTAAGGTTCCGGCTATCTACAAGAGGCTTAAAAGAAATGGGCTCCATCCCGAGCAGGATTTGCGGGTGTTTTCCCCGATCGGTCTTGACCTGGGAGGGAAGGACCCGGGGGCGGTCGCCCTGTCCATCATTGCGGAGGTGATGAAGCTTCACCATGAACGGACCGGTTGCCACCTCAGGACGCCGCCGGAATGAAAGGGAACGTGAAATCTGGATGATATGATTCATTATTGCATCGGCAAGCAAAGATTAAAAATGTCATGCCGGACTCGATCCGGCATCCAGCAAAATTCATTCTGGATTCCGTCTTTCGACGGAATGACGGAAATTAATCTATTCACTATTCAATTGCCGAAGTAATAAAACGGAGAAGCTTGATCTACCAACAAAGAGACGTCAAGGCCACTTTTGTTCCCATGGTTTGTGAATCGAGGAGATTCGTAATGATTCCAGCGGAAATAAGACAAAATTGTTTCAAGGTGATACGAAAGAGCGGATTTTTTTACCCATCGTTATGCATTAATCTATATACCGAAGCCCATGGATAGACCTTTAGGGAGGGGAGAAATCTTGGCCCTGTAATCCGGGAATTGAAGGTGTTTGGCAAGTTTGTTCTTGTTTTATCTGCAATATCAGTGCTCCCAGATAACCCGGGGGAAGGGATGTTGATGATGGGTAAGCGTTCAACATTTTTATTTTAGAAGGAGGAATGAGGTAATGGGAGGTATCTGCAGGAAAGCACTGTTGTTCATACTGATGCTCGGATTAATTTTCATGTATCAAACGGTTTTTGCGGAAGAGAAGGCGAAAAAACAATCCCAACAGAACGCTTATGACCTGGGGGAGGTCACCGTAACCGGCAAGAAGCTGAGTGAGCCGGTAACCAGCCCCTATGCGGTCCCCGAGAGCAGCAAGCTCCAGACCGTGGTCATTACGGCGGAGGAAATTCAGGCGTTGCATCCCGCGACGGTGTTCGATGTCTTCGAACAGGTGCCCGGCATGGAGGTGACCTATCAGGGAAGGCAGCACATCGATTTCGGAGGCATGCGGGGGTCAGGGACAGGGGGCAACTATGGCGTCATTCTGGACGGTGTCTACATGCCCACCACGACCCGGATTCTCGCAACGTTGCCTATAGACGCCATCGAGTCCATGACCTTTGTGCGTGATGCGACGGCCCTCCTTCTGGGTCCCCTCACCAATTTCGGCACGAGCACCGGTTCCTCCAATCAGGGATTCGTGGTGATCAAGACCAAACGGTCTGCAAAACTGGAGGGTGGTCTGGTTGCCAGCTACGGTACCTTTGATACGCAGAAGGGACATCTCTACCAGGGCGCCAAAATCGGCAACTTTGATTATCGGATTGCGGCAACCTACAACAGCACCGACGGCAAAAATGATGGCGAATTACATGACTGGTACAACGGAAGCGATAACAGATCGCTCCTTTTCCGGGGCGGATATACGGCATCAGCCTTCAATGCTGATGTTCTTTACTATCACAGCCGGGGCATGAGGGAATTTCAGCGGGGCACGATCCGGACGAACGATACGGTAAAATATAAAGATAAACCTGGGCCTCCAGTTCAAAATAATATTTTTTATCAACCGGGCGAACTTGACGGCTCCAAGTGGAAGATCGATCCCATGACCTACGACGCGATTGCCGTGAACCTCAGCAAACCGTGGAACAGCACCCAGACGACGACGTTGCAGTACGCCTACAGCCGGCTTCAGGTGCACACTGTCCAGGGGAGTTTCTTCTCTGTTCCCCCTGCTACTTATGTGCCGCCAAGTGGTGTGAGCGAGGCCGACCAGGACACCTACAGCCAGAACGTCGGCCTCCGTCATATCGTCAACTGGCGTAACAATACCTTCAAAGTGGGAGGACAGTTCCTCACATACCGGAGCCCCGACGGTGTTGCCCCTTCTACCGGTAAACCGTTCAATGAAAGGATGTACAGCCTCTTTGTCCATGACGAACACCGCATGCTGAACGACAGGCTGACCTTTGATGCCGGAGTCAGGGTAGACCGGAAATACTATGTCGACAGTACCGTATCAGGCAGGCCGATGCACGATTGGGCGGACCCGACCTATACCTGTGCCTTCGGCGCCTCCTACAAACTGAACTCTCTTTTGACGTTAACCGGACGATACGCTTATTCAGAGAATTCAGAAGGCGACTACCAGGTAAGCGCCGACGGGTCAAGCCTGTCCCCCGAGAAACGATCACGTTACGAGGTGGGCATCCTAGCCAATGTTCATCCGGCTTTCAACCCGTGGATCACACTCTACTATTACGATACCAATGATGAGAAGGTTACGAAATCGAGCATTATCGACCCCCAAACGGGAGACGAGATCAATTTGGTTACCGCCGAAGATGTGATAACCAAGGGACTGGAAATCGGCGTTAACGGACAGATATGGAAGCCTTTTACCTATGATCTGAGTTACAGTTACAAGGTAACGAACAGCGGTACAGCGAACCAGGGCATGGCCCACCACCTGGGCAGTGCCCGTCTCAACTACCTGTACAAAAATGCATTTGCCAACGTGAGTGCCCGCTATGTCGGGTCGAAGACGCGCTGTCCCTACGGCGCAGGAGGGGTCAAATACTACCCTCTGGATGACTACACGAGATTTGATGCCAACGTGGGATACAACTTGAAAATTTTCGATCGGGATACCCGTCTCACCCTCTACGGCAGGAATCTGGGCGACAAGCACTATGCCAACCGTTACGTGTCAGGCGCTTATTACGATCCCGGCCGTCAGATCGGGCTGGAGCTGTCTTACAGCTTTTTCTGAAGGTTATCGTGAACACTGAAGCCCCCGCGGCAAGCCGCGGGGGGCTCTGCGAACTTGATCCCAAGCTGGGCGGGTTCCTGTTGCGTCACTGCTGACGGTTCATTAACGAAGAGGATTCAACGACAATAAAAACAGACATTCATGAAAAATGTGAAATCTCTTGGACGGTAGAGTGATGCCCCCACTGCAACGTGGCGTGATCGCCGCCGTGATATCCGCTCTTCTGTTCAGTTTAAGCGCTCCGCTGGGTAAACTGCTGCTTGAGGACATATCCCCTTTGCCCCTGGCCGGTCTCCTTTATCT
>CAZIPU010000014.1:0-1479 GCA_964541005.1 uncultured Syntrophales bacterium
TGTCTACCGGACCGGGAAGGAATATTCGGAGGAAATGAACCGGATCTTTCAGGACCTGGGAAACCTGCCTTAAGGGTTAATGGCCTCATAAAAAGTCAAAAAACACGCCAAATGTCATCCTGAGCGAAAGCGAAGGATCGAATATTAAAGTAACTCGATGGCGTGAAACAAATCGTCCATATCCAGAACCAATGTCGGGCTGCCGTCCCCGAGGATGGCCCCCGCCCGGATGAAATCGACCTTTCCCAGACGCCTGTCCAGCGGTCTGAAAACCAGATCCTCCTCGCCACGAAAGGCTTCCACGACAAGACCGCAGCGGCTTGACCGATTTTCCATGACCACGACAGGCCAATGGCCGGTTAAGGGCGGCAAGTTTGGCAGTTGAAGGAGATTCCCCGCATCGACGAGGCCGATATTTTCCCCATCGATGGAAATGAATGGCCGCCCCTCGATGGATGCGATATCGGACGGGGAAACCCTGATGAGCCGGTCGATCTGCAAGATGGGCAGGGCGTAGGATTCACCATGAATTTCAACGAGAAGGCACCTGAGAATGGGGGATAACGCGGGCAAAGCGGTGGAATCTTTCCGGCTTTCCAGGATTTCGTCGTATAACCGTTCAGCCAGTTGTTCAAGCTGTTTAGACGAGCACTCGAATTGGAGAACGGAATCCGCGACGGGTGCTTGCCCTTGATCACGCTCTGCCGTTAAAATACCTTTGCCGGACTCAGGCGGAAAAGGATCTGCTGCCTGCAGAACCGGATTAAGCTTCCGGATTCTCCGGGCCTGGTTAAGACACTCACCGGCCAACTCTATCAGGTTGTCCCTGCAAAAAAAACGATCCCGTGAAACCTCTTCCTCAGAAGGAAGGGCTGAAAGCTCCCCGTCGGGAATGTTTGTCGTCCCCGGCGCCGCCGGCGCCACATCGCCTTGTTCCGTGATCGGCGTCTCCGCACATTCCGGAGAGCCCCCCTCCGGAATCATCGATTCGGGACTTTCGGAAAACGGCGGCGCCTCCACTTCGGCAACGGGTTGCATGAGGGCCTGCGAGATCCGGCTGATGCCGGATTCCCGTTCTACAACCCAGCGGGGAATATCCCGCTCTTTCTGCGTCCCGATTGCACGAAAAACATCGTTGGCTTGGCGAAGCTGATCAACCTGGTGTGCGACAAGGCGGCGTTTTCCCCGCTTGACCTCGGACAGGAATGTCTCCATGGCATAGGCCAGGTTTGCAGCGATGGGCAGACCGACAAGCCGGGCAGCGCCCTTAATGGCATGGACGATGCGGATAAGCCCTTCAATCCGCTCCGGCGGCAGTCCCTGCTCGATTTCAGCCAGACCCGCTTCCAGCATCCGCGCCTGCCCGGCCAGTTCCTCCCGAAACAGGCCGAGCATAACCGTGTTGCCGTTATTTTCCCGTTCCGTTTCCATCCGTTCCAAGACTCCCTGCCAGGGCGCTGAGGAGCTTGTCCTCATCCA
>CAZIPU010000014.1:1579-19961 GCA_964541005.1 uncultured Syntrophales bacterium
TTTCCATCCGTTCCAAGACTCCCTGCCAGGGCGCTGAGGAGCTTGTCCTCATCCAGAAAGCCAACCTGTTTTCCCTCGACAGACAAGATCCGGCGGCACAGGTGCGAGCCGCACTCGGCCGGCGTCGACGATGTTGCTTCCCGGTCTGCGGCAAAAATCGCGTGAACCCCCTTAATTTCATCCACGGGGAACGCGAACCGTTTTGCCTCGTCGCCGACAACAACCAGACGAGGGATTTTTTTCCCCTCCGGGATCACTTCGGCCGGTTCCGTGATATCCAGGATATCCGCCAGGGAAAAGCAGAGTTGAAGTTCTCCGTCAACATTGACAATGCCCCGGAAATGGCGGCTCGTTTTCCCAGGAATGGTATGAACCAAAATCCAGTCCGTCACCTGATAAAACAGGATCGTCCTGAGGGCAAACCATTTATTTCTTATCCTGAAAACAATCACCGAAACGGCATCCCCGGCAGATGAAGCGCCCGCCGCCGGAGGCACGGCCTCCTCTGAACGCTCGTCTCCGAACGCTTCCCGATTCGAAAGACATCGCTCTAATGGCTCATGGCCGTTTCCCTGGTCTATATTTTCTTTCATGATTTCAATATAAGTTGAAAAGGACGCTGTTACTTATCAGGAACGGCTCCCGTCATGGAACCGCTTATCTCCCCAGACCCGTCCACGGCGTCGATTATGCGCTCTGTTGTCGATCCGAACGCCTCGACAGATTCCCGGACCTGAAGGAACAGGGCAGACAGATGCGTTACGGCATCGCTCAAGCGTTTTGCCGCAACGGAGTGATCGTCACCCCCATCTTCCACGCTGTCCGGTCGGCAATCATATACCAGAATTTGATCGATTACCCCGTTCAACTGTCCGCATAACGCAACGGCCCTATCGGTCTTTTTCCGGATTTCATCACCAACTTTGTCGTTCCCACGTGAGCCCCTCGAAAAAGCCGTTTGCATGGCGATTACCGACGCATCAATGTCCGTTGCCGCATTGATCATCTGCTCCGCCATGTACCTGATTTCACGGGCAATAACGGGGAATCCTCTGCCGGACACTTCGACCTGGAGACCTTCAATGTGCTGATTCAATTGATCCATCGCCTGCTGAAAATTCCGGATGGATTCACGAGTCCGGCGGGAAACTTCGGACAGACGTCCCATGGCTTCACCGGTACGGTCCGCCTCCCCGCCGGAGCGGTCATCAAGGCCTTTTCTCACCCCATCTAATCGTAAATCACATGACTGCAGGTGATCGACAACGACATCCAGCCGCTCTCTGACCGCAGCCACGCCGGTCGCCGTCTTCTGAACGGTTTCGCCCAATGCGTCAATATCCGCCAGCCCTGCCGTTGTGGTGGCCCGGATTTCTCTGACAATCCCATCGATGTTTTGGGCCGCAGCTTCCGTCTGGTTCGACAACCGCCCCGCCTCCCTGGCAACCAGGGTAAAACCCCTGCCGAGCTTGCCTGCTTTCTCGGCCGTGATGGATGCGTTGAGGGCCAGGAGGTTCGCCTGGTCGGCAACAGCCGTCATCACCGTGATGCCTTTCGATATTTGATTTGCCTGGCTGTCGATGGCGGTAAGGCCGGAAGAAATCCTGCCGGTCATTCCGGACAACTCGCGCATATTGCTTTCCACTGCCGCCAGGTCACTCCGGCTCGATTCCGCTGCACCGATGGTTCGACCGAGATCAACGGCAACCTTACCGATGTCTCGGACCATCTCTTGTGCTGCCGGCGTCATTTTTTCAGGTTCGCTTACCGGCGTATGGACTGTTTTTGAAACCCCTTGCACAGCCGGGACTTTTTCCGTTACCGAATTGTTGACCCGTGCAGTTGCCCGGCCAAGGCGCCGAAAGGAGGAATCAAGACGGTTCGTCATGACATTGAAAGCGCCAAGGAGCTCCTCAATTTCATTCCGGCTGCTTTTTGTCCTACCCCGCTTCTTGAACTCGGCCGCCAGATCCTGCCTGGCCTTCCGCAGGTCTCCCGTGGCAATATTCTTCGCCACATTGGTCATGAATTGGAAAAATTTCGTCATCTCCTTTCCCAGGAGCATAGCGAGGACAATCGCCAGGACAAGAAAGCACAATACGACAACGATAATTTCCATCAGCAGTCCCCGGATTGAGTCGCCCACCCGGTGCACGGACGAATAATAATCCTCTTGGCTGGCGGTCGCGAAAATCATCCATTCATAGGGTGGGAAATACATGGCGGCCGTGATTTTCTTATGCATCCGGCTGTCTTTTGGGTTTCCGAGGAAGTAGGTTTCATAAGCGACCGTTCCTGCCGCCTGATTCAAGGCCTTGCGGATCATGGACTGCACGTAGGGCCGGTCCGAGTCATCCCTTGCGTTCCAGATATCCTGCCCATCCCTGGCGTTGTCCCTGGAGATGATGTAACGCCCCTGATTCTTCCCTTTCGCGCCGATGATACCGACCTCGCCGTTTTTGCCGACCTGCATGTTTGCAATGGTCTTCCGCAGAGAGGCAACCGCTTCCAGTTTCTCCCCAATGCAGAGCATGCCGATGATCTCCTCTTTTTTGTTGCGGATCGGTTCGTAGGCGGTCAGATACCAGGAATTCATAAGGTAGGCCGGGCACCTGTAAGTCCGGCCGTTCAGGACACTCTCCACAACCGGATTGGGCGCCCCGTCGGGATTCAGGGCGGGAATATAGGTGCCGATCGTTCTTTTACGATCGGCACCCAGCGTATTGGAGGCTACACGGAGCATGTCCCCCGCTTCGTTCATGCGCTGGAATATCGTGCAGGTCCCGCCGGCAAGCCTCGATATTTCGTCGACAACCGGTGTGTCTGCCCGGGGGTTTTCGTTTTTTTTCAGCCAGGTTCCACCGACCGCGAATCCGGGCAGAACGACCGTCCTCGTTTGGCCGGTAAACTGGTTGGCGGCATCCCAGCGGACCATCCGCGGACCGGTTTTGATCCCGCCTTTTTTTACCAGCATCTCCCGGGCGATGATCAGATCATGATTGATTTTCTGCTGAATCAGGTCATGGGAAACTTCGCATATCCCATACACATCCCGGGCAATCTGTCCGGCATTGACCTTCGCCAGCCGATCCAGCTCCGTCGTCGCCTTGCCGGAAACCGTTCCCTCGAATTTGACCATCAGGGCCAGAATAACGATCACCGGCAACACGACAGACAGAACAGCCAATCCCATGACCTTTCTTTTGTGTGTCAGAGCCGGTATCATCCTTCACCCTGTCCTCGGTGTTCCCCGATACGTTCCGGGTGTTTTACGCAAACTTGCTTTCGTCCGAATCCAATGTCACAGACGGATGCCTGACCATAAAAACCATACCAGTCACTCGGCGACGGGTTCGGAACTACCCTTGTAAATGTAACGTTCGAACAAACGATGGAACGGCGTCCAATCGGATTCGGTCTGGCTGCTGCCACTGATATACTCCTGAAACGCGTTTACCTTCGCATCCATGTCGTCGATCTGATGGACAATCATGGCTTCCACGGTTTTCGGCCGTTTCGGGGAACCGTACTCGAGCATCCCGTGATGGCTCAGTACCAGGTGACGCAATTCCATGGCCAGCTTTGCGGGAAAATCGGAAATCGTTGCGATCCTGGTGTCCAGCATCTCCAGGCCGATGACGATATGGCCGATCAGGCGCCCCTCGTCGCTGTAATCGATATTACCCTGGTAGGTGAATTCATGAATCTTTCCGATGTCATGCAGAATCCCCCCCACGAGCAGCAGGTCCCGGTTGCTTTTGGGATAGTGGTCCGCGACCAGGGCCAGCAGTTTTGTCACCGACAGGGTGTGTTCAAGAAGCCCCCCGATGTTGACATGATGAAAACCCTTGGCAGCCGGGGCTCGCCGGAACAGCGAGGCGATTTCCTCGTCACCGAAAAAGGCCTGCAGCAGGCCCCGGAGAGGAGGCGACGTCACCTGGTCCGCAAGGGACATCAACTCCCGGTACATGTCGTCGATATTGCCCTTGACCATGGGGAGATAGTCCGCCCAGTCGATTTCCCCATCCTCCGCGGTCCTTATGTTGATGACGGACAACTGGATGATGCTTTTGAAACTCACCGCCCGGGACTGGACAAAAACGACGTCCCCCTTCTTGAAGACCTTTTCCAGATTCGTGGCGTTTTCCCAGACCCGCCCGTCCAGCTGACCCGATTTATCCTTAAGGCGCAGGCTCAGATAGGGAGCGCCCTTCTGAGAAAAGGCCAGGTTCTTCTCCTCCACGAGAAAGAATTCGTTGACCTTGTCCCCCGCCTTGATCTGTTCGATAAAAATATTTTTCATAATCCCGTATCAACCCTGTCCTGATGCGTGTAAACGTTCATTTTTCCTTCCCTGACGTACCCGATGAGGGTCATGCCCGCCCCCTGCAAAATCCGGATGGCCTCCGCCGTCGGTGCGGATCTCGTGATGATCACCGGAATGCCCAGATTCCAGACCTTCTGGACCATCTCCGAAGAGATCCGTCCCGTCGTCATGAGGATCTTGTCCGAGCAGTCCACGTTATGCAGCAGGGTATAACCGCCGATCATGTCGATCGTGTTGTGCCGACCGATATCCTCCCGGCAAATCAGGATGCCGCTTTCATCCCCCAGGGCCGAACAGTGGGTGCCGTGACTCGTGTTATGCAACACGGAACGGTTCACCAGCTCGTCCATCCACCGAAGCACCTTTTGCGGATCGATGACCATGGAGAGATCCCGCAGATTCTTTTTATCCTCGTTTCTTCCCGCAATACCCCGGGCGCCGCTCGAAAAGAGCGCCCCCCCGCCCTGTCCCTCCATAGCTTCAACACGGCAGTGATCGACCGTCCGGACTTCAACGAGGCACTCCTCCGGCAGGACTCGCATCTCCTCGATATCCGAGACGGATTCAAGGAGCCCTTCGGACCTCAGGAATCCGACGGCAAGTTCATCGAGATAATTCCCCGCACAGGCGATGGTCATCACCTGGTCATGATTGTAGACGATCCGCAGGGAGACTTCCCGGATCAGGGGCGCTTCCGCCTTTCCGAACCGGACCCCGTCGAAGCGGATGACGGGATAGGTCTCCAGGCCTGTCAAATCACTCTTTGCTTTAACCACATTTACTCCTTTTCTCTCAAAATGCGCACATCTCCCGAGCGAATGGTCAGCTTGCTCATATCAAAATACTCCATGAGGGGAATGATGAATTTTCTCGACAGGCCCGTCAAGGCCTTGAAACTGGACGGATTTGCCTGGCCGTCGGCAATCAGGAGCTTTTTGTAATCTTCCCGCAGTTTCGCAATCGCTCCCTTGTAGAAGTAAAGATCCTCCGCCACCCGAATCAGGGTCCCTTCCCGCAGGAGAACGGACAGGACTTCGTCCACCCTGGCCTTCTCGCCGGGATACTTCTCCAGAACTTCCCGCACGGTGGGCGGTGTCAATCCCGCCTCGAGGTAAAACGTCTCGATCCCGTTCCGCATTTCCTCACGCCCCACGCCAAGATCGACACGATGTGCCGTAAGGCGGACGTTTTCCCGGTCAACGACAATTTTTCCCTGCTTCTCCAGGTCACGGAGCGCCATGGCGAAGACCTTCTGGTTCCCCCCCAGAGCCAGGCTCATTCTCAGCTCTTCCCGGGGAAGGCCCTCCCGCAGGGGATTCTTCCGATGATACTGCCCAAGTTCCTGCAGAAAACGTTCGAGAAGGACACCGTAGGGCGCATGGGAAACAGCCCGGATTTCCTCCTTGTCCAGCAGGATGGCCTGTTTCTCGGAGAACATGCGGTCCAGGATCTTCCGCAACTGATTCCGGGTCATTCCCGTCCGCACGATCAGTTCATGAAAAGTAATCCCGCTTAGCCCCGTGCGATTCATGATCACGGCTACTCTCGATATCTCGTCCCCTTCGAGGAGAATCGCAAATTCCTCCAGGACATCGGCCTGGAATCGCTTGTGTTTCGGGGGGTGGGGATCGACGATCTCACCGCCGCCGATGGTCGTCACGGGGGAGTAGCTCCGGATGACAAAGCGGTCCCCGGCCATCGTCGTGGCCGGTTCTTCAAGGATCAACTGGGCGAAGATTTTTTCACCGGACTTGACTTCTTCCCGGTCCATGGGAATCAGGCGGGCCATGATTTCACTCGTGCCGTAATGGAAACGCACCTGGGCGCGGTTTTTCAGTTTCCGCTCGAAACCGCTCAGATATTCAAAACAGACGTCCAGGCTCTTCGAAGGGGTCAGAGTCCCCGGCCGGACCACCACGTCGCCCCGGTTGACGGCCTCCCTCTCCAGGCCCTGGAAGTTGATGGCCGTCCGCTGCCCCGCTTCGGCATGTTCCACCGGCGCGTTGTGCACCTGGATTCCCCGGATTTTCGACGACACCCCCGAGGGGAGGATTTCCACCGTTTCACCGAGGTCGATCGCCCCCGACATGAGGGTCCCCGTGATAACCGTGCCGAATCCCTTCATCGTAAAAACCCGGTCGACGGGAAGGCGGAAAACACCCGGATCGGTTTCTTCGCCGATCTCCAGGGATATTCTATCGAGTGTCTGAATCAATTCATCCAGCCCATCCCCCTTTACGGCCGAAACAGGAACAATGGAAACGCCTTCCAGAAATGAACCGGCCAGAAAATTTGCCACATCCTCTTTCACCAGGTCAAGCCAATCGCTATCGACCATGTCGATTTTCGAGATGGCCACCAGGCCCTTTTTGATGCCCAGGAGGGAACAGATCTGGAGATGCTCCCTGGTCTGGGGCATGACCCCTTCATCGGCGGCAATGACCAGCATGACCAGGTCGATACCGGAGGCACCGGAAACCATGTTCTTGATGAACCGCTCATGGCCCGGCACATCGACGATTCCCAGTTGCAATCCCCCGGGAAGGGAAAGGGACGCGAAGCCGAGTTCGATCGTAATGCCCCGTTCCTTCTCCTCCTTCAGCCGGTCCGTGTCGGTTCCCGTCAAGGCCTTGATAAGGGAGGTCTTCCCATGATCCACGTGGCCCGCCGTCCCCAGAATGATATGCTTCATGAATGATTTCTCGTGGAAGATTATTCAATACGGGCGCTACGATAGCAGAATTGCCTTTTCACCACAACTAAAAGGTATCTTGCCTCCGGCCGGAGGGAAACAGGCGCCCTTGATGCCGCGTGGACGATCACAGGTTCCCCTTCATGATCAGGATATTGGATTTCCCGAAGGCCCGATATCGCCGATACGCGATAAGACGTCCGGCCTTCAAAGGTTCAACACAAAACCGTCGGACAAGTCTGTACAAAAAGCACAAAGACATGGATGGGGAAAACGGAAGGGGGCCCTCTGAAAAAATATACCGTGAAAATCATCATAAAGGAGGGGGCGTAATCTCCTCCGTACCCGGAGAATGAATCACGCCCCTGAAGGGGGGGTAGTCAGACGGTCCGATCATCCGTTCGTTCGGCAATTTATCCGTCCAGACGAGACCTGCGTCCCGAACGGCTGACCCGGGCCGCTTATTTCGCATTAAAAATCTTTGAATTCATCCTCTTCCATGGGGATGATCTGATTGGGATTGACCACTTTACCGCGTGTGTCCTTACCTGCCGTCAGGGCCAGTTCTTTCCCTCTGCCGGAGGCTACCGAAGGCAGACCGCGCTTCATTCCCCCGATGATCCGCCCGGGCGAGCGGAGCGGCCTCTTCCTGGAATCCTCATGAGCATAGCCCGCGTCGTCACGGCCGCTTCCGCCCACGACCCGCATCAGGTCTTCGACATAGGTTTTCATCTGTTCCGCCTGGGCATTCAATTCCTCGGATGCGCTGGCGGATTCTTCGGCATTCGCAGCCGTCGACTGGGTTACCTTATCCATTTCGGAAACAGCGATATTGATCTGGGCGATGCCATGGGATTGTTCATTGGATGCTGTGGCAATTTCATCAACCAACTGACCGATTTTCATGGCGATGACCCTGTTTTCCTCAAAGGCCTCCTTGGTTTTCTGAGTTAATTCGTTCCCGTTCTTGACCGCCTTAATTGTACCTTCGATGAGATTGTTCGTATTTTTTGCCGCCTCTGCCGATCGCATCGCCAGATTCCGCACCTCATCGGCGACAACAGCAAAACCTGCACCGGCTTCCCCTGCCCTTGCCGCTTCCACCGCTGCATTCAGGGCCAATAAATTGGTCTGGAAGGCGATTTCATCGATCGTCTTGATGATTTTGCCTGTTTCATCACTGGATTTCGTAATCTCTTCGATGGCCTTGATCATCTCTGTCATGTGTTGATCGACCTTCCCCACGATCTGTCCCGCCTGTTCCATCATGGCTTTCGCTTGACCGGCATTATCGGCATTCTGCTTGGTCATGGATGATAGTTCCTCAATAGAAGAAGATGTCTCTTCCAGAGAAGCAGCCTGCTCGGAGGTTCCTTCCGCCAGGGACTGACTGGAGGACGACACCTGATTGGAGGCGGAGGCAACCTGGTCGGCTCCATCGGAGAGTCCTTCAACAACACGGTTAATGGGACGGGTAATGGAAAGGGTGATAAGGCTGCCGATACCCATGGCCAGGAGAATCCCCAAACCGGTTACAATACCGGAGATCCAGTTCGCTCTGGTGGCAATGGCCTGGTTGTTTTCGGCCCTCTGTTTGGCCAGTTCATCGATCCTGCTGATCATACCAGCTAATGTGCCGGTCAATCTTTTTCCGATTTCGCCTGCTTGAGCTAATCCGGTCATGGCTTCATCCAGTTTCCCAGCGATTGTCGCCTGGATAGTCCTATCTCGGGCTGCATTGTAAGGGCCAAAATCCGCTTTGAAGGCGTCGAGGAGCTTCCGTGACTCCGGATCTTTAACCGTACGATCAAATTTTTCTAACAGAGCCATACCCTTTTGATCTATCGCTTTGAAGCTTTCGGATACATTCGAAACGTCGTTTCCCCTGGCGAACTTATTGACCAGGGCATAAAGTATCGCGACCCGCATGGACAGGTAAGTATCGTTCAGATCGCCAAGTATGGCCATACCGGTCACATTTTCCTCGTACATCGCGACATCTGCCTTTTCTATCTTGTTGATCTGCGTAATACCCAGCACACCGACGATCAAGGTGATGACCGCAATCACCATAAACCCGCCAATGAGTTTGACGCCCAATTTCATGTTCTTCATGTTTTTCTCCTTCTATTTTAGATTAGTTGCCTTCTATTGTTGGCTCTGTGACAGGTGACCAATGGCCGAGAATTCCGTCTCCCCCAGCACACGGTCTATATCGAGAAGAATCTTGACCCCACCGGCCATTTTGGCCATGCCGAGGATATAGTCCGTATCCAGGTTGCTGCCAAAAGCGGGGGTATCGTCGATTTCACCGTTCCGGATGTTCAGCACCTCGGAAACGGAATCGACCACGATTCCCATGGCGATGGTTTTACCCTCGCCGGCAATCTCCACCACGATAATGCAGGTTCGCTCCGTGTATTCCATCGGTTCCATGCCGAACTTTAAACGCAAATCCACGATGGGGATGACTTTCCCACGGAGGTTGATCACACCCTTGACATAGTGAGGGGTCTGAGGGACATGCGTGACGGTCATCATCCCGACAATCTCTCTCACCTTTTTAATCCCGATGCCGTACTCCTCTCCGGCAAGGGTAAAGGTGAGATACTTCCCCTCCCGATTGACGGCCGGTTGCACCTGATAATCCGTTACCACTTTCTCTGTTAATTCCATCGTTTTTCCCTTTCTTCTTATTAATAACCTTCTTCTTATAGGCACTTACCATGCAACAGCAACATGCCCTGAAACTTAGCCGTCTTCACCGACAAGGGGTATATCGTAGAGTTCAATCATCTTTTTCAAAACAATCCCAATGTCCAGAAAGTCATCATCCAGCCACGACAGGCAGCGCGGTCTTAAATGATGGGCCTTGGCCATGGTTTCCGCGTCGTCGTCGGGAAGAACCAGGATGATTTTCAAATCCAGAAGCAGGTCGCCAAGGGAAAAAATATCCTGGAGATCGGCCTTGGTCAGGCAAAGCAGAACCGCCACCCTGAGATCGGACAACGGGCGCAGAAGTCTTCGACGCAGATCGGTGAAACCCCTACAGGTTTCAATTTTCCTCTGAGGCAACTTCGCCATCGTGCGACGCAGGAGTTCTTCCCCTCGCTCATCAAAACCCGGTAAATAGAAAATTATCGCCATTGTCCTCTTTCCGTCAGCAGATTCTTGTCCTCCATACAACCGGATGCCATCCGTATTACAATTAGCATGCCAGTGGCGGATACTTAATAATCATCTGTATTTTTGAATAGATAGAGATGGAATGTATCAAGAATTTGTTCAGGTTGTCCGGATCGTGTTCAGAAAAAGTGGAATACGCCCCTTTGCGGGGATGCGGGGGCAAAAGCGGAGAGGTCAGCTTCGGACAGAAATATGATGTTTCTTCAGGAGGTCATACAAACGGGTTCTGCCGACATCGGAAATCCGGCAGGCCTGTTCTATATCGCCCTCAACAACCCTCATGAGCTGCTGGAGATAGCTCTTTTCCACTTTCAGATAGGTTGTTTCCCTTAAATCCTTCAGCTTGGGCAGGCAATGATCAGGAACGATAGTCGCCGCGTCATCCACGGGAGAATCTTCTCTCAGGGCGGCCCGGGCCAGCTTCACCCGGATAGAGCTCGGCAGGTGCCTCTGGAAAAGGGTCGGACCGGAAAAAGAAGCGGCAATGGACCGCTCCAGGGCATTGACAAGTTCCCGGACATTTCCGGGCCACCCGTAAGAAACCAGGGCTTCCATGAAATCGGGCGAAATGGTTTTGGTCGCGATTCCGTTACGTTTGCAGATCTTATCTATATGATAAAGCGCAATATCGGCAATATCTTCCGGATGCTCCCGCAAGGGCGGCAGAAAGATCGTCAGCGTCCGGAGACGGTAAAGGAGATCCTCGCGAAAACTTCCCGCCTGGGTCATCCCTTCCAGATTCCGGTTCGTCGCCGCAATCAGTCTGAAGTTGCTTTTGATTTCATTGATGCCGCCCAGGGGACGGAAATGATGTTCCTGCAAAACCCTGAGGAAGCTTTTCTGCATCGGCAAAGGCAACTCCCCGATCTCATCGAGGAAAAGGGTGCCTCCGTCCGCCTGCTTAATCAAACCTTCACGACGCTTATCTGCCCCCGTGAAAGCCCCTTTCTCGTACCCAAAAAGGGTGCTTTCCTTCAGGGTTTCCTGAAGGGCGGCACAATCGACCACGACGAAATTACGGGAAGACCGGCTGCTGCTGGCATGGACGGCCCTGGCGAAAAGTTCCTTGCCCGTCCCTGTTTCCCCGGTAATCAAAACATTCACATCCGTGACGGCCGCTTCGGAAATAAGGCCGTAGCAGGATTTCATCTTGGGACCGGCGCCTACGATCCCCTCCAGTTTCAAATCCACCCGGGGGGTTCCCTTCATTTTTTCTTCCCGGTACTGGAGAGCCCGGATCAGGGGGAGCATCATGACATGAATCGAAGAGGGTTTCTGGATATAGTCCCAGACACCGCTCTTGATGGCCAATTCCGCACCGTCGGCCGTTCCCATGCCGGTCAGAATGATCACCTCCGGCGACGAGTGCGCCTCGCGAATAGACGGAAGCATCTCCAGGCCATTTCCATCGGGAAGATTCACATCCAGGAAAACCACATCAAAGCAACCGGTTTGAACTTTTTTCAATCCGTCTGCCAGGGTGTAGGCGCATTGCGCATCGTATCCCTCCAAGCTTACGACACCGGTCAGGAGTTCGGCAAACATCTTGTCATCATCAATAATCAGGATTCTTGCCATGTTTGCAACACCTCTAAAAAAATCTAGGCCCCGTCGAAAACCTGCCTTACCAACCGGGCCAGTTGCTTCAGGGGTATGGGTTTCAGGACAAATTCCCTGATGCCGTTCTCCCTGGCTTCGGCCTCCGTAATTGTTTCATTGAACCCCGTGCAGAGGATAATCGGCACACTGGGGTTGATCGACAGGACCTTTCTGCTCAAATTTAAGCCGGTCATGTGCGGCATGGTCATATCGGTAATAATCAAATCGAATCGACAGGGGTTCTCGATGACCATGTCCAGGGCCTCCGAACTGTCGGTTACCGATACCGAATCATAACCCAAAGCCCGCAAATATTGTTCCATCGCCGTAACCAGCAGTTCCTCATCATCGACAAGGAGAATGGATTCGCGGCCGCCGGGAACCGCCTGAACCACCTTTTTTTCTCCGGCCGATTTCACTTCTTCCATTGCGGGGAGGTGGATCTGAAAGGTCGCACCCTGGCCGGGGTCACTTTTGACCTGAATCACCCCGTCATGACTTTTGACAATCCCGTACACTACGGAAAGCCCCAGGCCGGTCCCCTCCCCCTGTCCTTTCGTCGTGAAAAAAGGATCGAAGATTTTATCAACAATAGCCGGATCGATCCCATGGCCGCTGTCCTTAACCATCAGACGAGCATAGGGCCCGGCCTTGCAAGCTGGATTGACCGCAGCCATCTCATCCGATACGACAGAACCGGAAAGGGTTACCTCCAGATCACCGCCATTTTCACGCATGGCATGGGCGGCGTTGGTACAAAGATTCAGGATAATTTGATGGATCTGCGTCGGATCCGCCATAACTGTCAGCGGCTCGGAGGCCATGTGCTGGCTAATTTTTATGGTGGTCGGCAGGGACGCCCGCATCAATTTGAGCGTTTCCTTGACAATCCCTCTCATATCCACGGGAATTCTCTCCTGCTCCCGCTGGCGGCTCAAGACCAGGATCTGATTGATGAGATTCTTTGCCCGCTCGCATGCCCGCAGAACCTGCTCCAGGTTCCGCTCCTGCAAATTCGTCTTGTTCCTGTTTATTACGGCCAATTCGGTGTAGCCGATGATGGAAGCCAGGATATTATTGAAATCATGGGCGATGCCGCCGGCCAAGGTTCCAATGGCTTCCATTTTCTGGGCCTGCCGCAGCTGGGATTCGAGATGCACCTGTTCGGTAATATCCCGGATACACTCAATGGCACCAGCCAGTATGCCCTGGGAATCGCGCAAGACCGATGCGGTTGCCGATACGGAGATCTCACCGGGCAGAATCGTTCTCACCTCGCCGAAAAGGGTATTCCCGATCCTCCGTAAGGCTGCGTATCTTTTTAACGGCTCCTCATCCTGATGCAGAGCGCAATCGATAAGCATGGGCCTCCGGACGCCATAAAAAGGCAGGGCATATTCAAAATTCCCCTTGCCGAGCATGTTTTCCTTTTTGACCCCCGTCATGGCCTCCATAGCCCGGTTCCAGGCCAGAACCCGGCCGTCGCGGTTAATGACCAGGGTGGCATCGGGCAGAAACTCGATGATGTCCGACAGCCTCCTCTGGGATTCCCGAAGTTCCGCCTCCGCAAGACGTCGCTCGGTGACATCCCTGGCGACAACCTGCAAATAGCGTTTTCCTGCCAGGGTCAGGGCATTCAGCGACACATCCAGATCAAGAATCGCCCCTTCCTTTTTGAAGGTTCGCCAGAAGAATTTCTGTGGCTGACCGGCAAAGGCAGCCTTGACATAAGCCAGAGGTGCTGACCGGGACTCCCTGCTGTCCGGCTGCGATATCGGGAAAAACTCAAAAGGGGTATGCCCGATGATATCGGAATGTTCCGGGAAATCGCCCATTTCCAGTGTTCTTGAATTGCAATCGACAACGACCAGTTCATCGTCCATCAGCATAATTGCATCGTTGGCCGTTTCAAAGAGTGTACGGTACCTTTCCTCACTTTCCCGGAGAGCCTCTTCGGCTTGTTTACGTTTTTCGATATCGGTATGAGTCCCCACCATACGCACCGGGCGGCCTTCTCCGTCCCACTCGACGGCCATCCCTCGTCCCAGAATCCATCGCCAGCCGCCGTTCTTCATTTTCATTCTGAACTCAATGGTCTGTATGTCATCCTGAATTGTGGACGGGGTCTGTTTGGCCCGGTCAATGGCTTCTCTGACCCTCGGGATATCATCGGGATGGACAAAACCCCACCACTCATCGAATCTCAGGGGAATCTCTCCCGGATCGTAGCCCAGCATCGTATAGTAAACTGGACTGGCATAACCGATACTCTTGGCAATATTCCAGTCCCAGATTCCATCACGGGTTACTTTAAGGGTCAGGGACAGCCTTTCTTCCCTCTCGCGGAGTTTCTCTTCCGCATGGCGGCGTTCCAGAATGGTTTGCAGGTTATTGGCAACCAGTTGGGTTTGAAGGATATCCTGTTCATCATACGCATCGGCTTTATTGCCTACACCCAAAATAATCCGGACTTTATCGTGTTCAAGCACCGGAATACTCATCAATCGGTGGACGGGAATGTGTCCTTCAGGCAACCCTGTCTTATCGGAGGTGTGTGAAAATTCATTATAAACGGTGGGATATTTTGAATGGACACACTCCGCCCAGTGACCGGCCAGATCGAGCGGGTAGTGGACATCATGGAAGGCCCTGCCGTTCTTCAACGCCTCCTGATTCCAAATCGTCATGGAGATGGATTGCTGGTCATCCGCGACAAGATGACAGAAACCGATGGTGCTGTCGGTAAGACGGACGACCTGATCCAGGACATAGTTAAAAAGATCATCCGTCGCCATTTGCACGGCCTTTTCGTGAAGACCCAGCAGAAAATCTTTCCATTCCAGAATCCGGCGGAGATTCTGGTCCGGCTCTGCGTCCCGGTCTTTCGCCTGTTCTAAAGCGGGTATTTTGAGGCGCAAGGAAGTTATTTCGTCAATGAACTGCTTTCTTGTTTTGCCTTCATCCCGCATTATAATGGCTCAATTGGATATAGGATCTGGGAAATCGACCATGCACGGGGCGGATTTAACAGGTACATTCCCGACATGAATTTCTATTAGTACTGTATTGCCCCGGTAAAAAGCAACTGTTTTGTGTGAAATATTCCCACAAAACATGGCACAGTCCTTGGTTGGCGTAAAATTGTTAGCTCGGGTCATCATGCCTCTAAGGATTCGAAGCGGAGTGTAACCGATCCGTTTTCTTCGGGCCCTCATCTCAAAAGACAATCCTGACCTCAATGCCCAACCTCAATGATCAACCATCGGAAAGATGACCCCTTATCCCCCGTATTTGCAAACTATTATCTTCTTGACACACCCACGCTGTCCCCTTATACTCCTGCCCGCATCAAGGGAAAATCGGATTAAGACAAGAAGAACAAGGACTTCGGCAATCGGTCCATTATCGGGTATCGATGGCGCGAACGGTATGAACGAAAAACAATTTTCGGGGGGTGCGTTATGTGGTGTCCATGTTTTAAGTTTTTCCTCATGTCTTTGTGTTTGTTTTGCTTTATTCCGACGGTTTTCGGCGCATCACCGCAGACAATCCGCCCAGACCGGAATCAGAACATCGAATTTCGGGTTCCCGATGTCATTTCAACAATCTACGTCACCGCACCGACACAAGGGGTAAAGTGGCGCCTCGGCACCGAAAAAGCCATTCTCTGGACGGCCGATCCGTCCGAGGTGGGTTCCCAGGTCAGAATCATGTTGATGAAGGCCCCGCAGGTGCAGAATCTGAACGGCCAGCAGGCGTTCAAGGTGATCAAGGATAGCTGGCCCGCTGGAGGAACCGGTTTCCGCTGGAAGATCCCCGAAAATATCCCACCGGGAGATTACCGAATCGTCGTGCAGAGCACATCAAACGGAAAATCGGGAAACAGCCAGATTTTCAAGCTGGTGCCGCAACCGACCTTCAAGATTATCCAGCCCGCAGAAAACATTACCTGGCAGACCGGC
Organism: uncultured Syntrophales bacterium; assembly: GCA_964541005.1. Lineage (GTDB taxonomy): Bacteria > Desulfobacterota > Syntrophia > Syntrophales > JAAYKM01 > JAAYKM01. The sequence goes on from CAZIPU010000014.1 coordinate 17,346, forward strand.
CAATCGTATCCCGTCAAATGGACTTACAGCGGTGAAGCGGTCGGTCCCCTGGGTCTGATCCTCTTCTGTGCAAACGGCGGCAAGATAGATTCCATCCCCCTGAACGGTCCGAACGGAGAGAGGTCGATTATTTTCCCCGTCTCACCCCAGGCAAACCCGGGGCCGGCAGCCCTGTTTCTGATCGAAAAAAATGAAGACGCTAAATTGGAAAATGATCTGATCGGCTATCGCGGTGTTTACGTTGGACTTACGATAATCAAATAGTACGATCTCAAAGGGATTTGAAAAATCTTTTTCAAAAAAGACAGGATCTGCCCCCTTTCAGCCGAGCAGAGAATTGTGTCGCAAATCAATGAAATCCAAAAATATTTTTCATTCATTTCAGGAGGTGTTCAATTGAATATGAAAAGATTCCTTGCCATCGTTGTTTTTCTTGGTATTCTCGCTCTCTTCTCTCCCGCCCTTGCCGCACCGCCTTCAGTCACCGGAGGCAGTCATCCCCCCATAAGCGCGAGCGGCCAGGTAACATCACTGATGTCGGATCTGTCCGTTTTAAGCGTCAGCCTGGCTCAACCCATAAAAGAAGGAGACAAGGTCGGGAACAGCCTGTTTACGATTCTCGTGAAGAATGGAGGCCCCGGGATCGTGAAGGAGTTCACCGTAAAAATCACCTGTCATGCCATTCGAGGTACCGTCCCGACGGGTCTTCTTTCGACCGAGAAGAAGATCACCCAACTCCTGCCCGCAAACGGCCAGACGAACGTTACCTGGCCTGCCCCCTCCAGTGGAAAATGGACCGTGGGGGATTACCGGCTTCTGGTTGAAGTCAAATCAGACCGGGATAAGAACGCCCAGAACAACGCCCAGTATTTCGTCTTCAAAGTTCCCCCGGCAGTCCCCACAGCCATCAAGGTCATCTCTCCCAACGGAGGCGAAGTCCTCTACAAGGGTCGCACCTATAAAGTGACCTGGACCTTTACGGGCCATCCCAACGTCCCGGTCAATGTCGTCCTTGTATCCGTGAACGATGTGACCCACACCTATCTGATCGGCGATAAAGTTCCGCTGGGTCAAAACGGTGCAGGCTCCTTCTCCTGGACGATCCCCTCAAACATCGAACGCCGTACTGATTACAAAATGTTTGTAGGAAACGGCGGTTACACCGTAGATTTTCTTGACAGCAGCGACGGCACATTCACCGTTACGGAATTCGTCCATTAAACACTGTATCCAGTTCTGTCGTTATGGTGCATGAAGAACTGCTATCACGCTCTTTTCTCTCACGGACAGGGAAGTGTTCCTGATTGCTCCTTCGCATGGTTTTTTGGACTTTTTTCCAAAATACCGTCGGCCCTTGCGGCGGAAAGCTAATCTTCTTCCACAGGGCCAACGGGGACGGGAATAACAAACCAAGTCTAACAATACACGACCGCCTGATACGAAAGTCGTTGCGTCTGAGCAGCGGCAAAGTCGCCGGGAAGTCCCGCCCACAAAAAATATGCCACATATAAAATAACCGGTTGACAAACTTTATTTCATCTTATAGAAGACCAGAACAGTCTTGTTTGGAGGTTGACACATATGCTCCACCTGACCCGGAAAGGCGACTACGCCATCAGAGGGATGGTTTACCTGGCGGGCAAGCCCGTGCAAGAGATATCGCTTCTCGGTGAAATTGCATCTGCGGTGGATGTCTCACCGGCTCTTCTGGCAAAGATTTTTCAGCAGTTCGCCAGGCACGGTCTTGTTCGCTCTTATCGCGGCACAGGCGGCGGTTTTCATCTTGGCCGAGCGCCGGAAAAGATCAACCTTCTGGAAATTGTCGAAGCGGTTGAGGGCCCCATCGTGCTGAACCGCTGTCTTATTGACGAACGGGCCTGTGATCGGGATGCGTTCTGTACGGTTCATCCTGTCTGGAAAGAGGTACAGGAGAAAATGAAGGAGATCCTGAGTCATGTTACCCTGAAGGATCTGGCCGGAAAGTAAATTTTTTTACCTGAAAACAAGACAATTACGGTCTTATTTGTACGGATAAAACGCTCCCCGTGATGGGGTCCATAAAAGGCGGTAGAACCGCCTCCTATATCAGCAAAAAAGAAAGGAGATTTAAAATGAAGAAATTTGTCTGTTCGATTTGCGGTTACATCCATGAAGGTGCGAATCCCCCTGAAAATTGCCCCCAGTGCAAGGCCCCGGCCTCGAAATTCCAGGAACAGAGTTCAGGAGAAATGAGCTGGGCCGACGAACATTTTGTCGGCATTGCCAGGGACGCTGATCCGAAGATTCTGGAAGGACTCCGCCTGAATTTCACGGGTGAGTGCACGGAAGTCGGGATGTATCTGGCCATGAGCCGCCAAGCCGAGCGCGAAGGATTAATAGAAGTAGCCGAAGCGTACAAACGGATTGCTTTCGAAGAAGCAGAACATGCCGCCAAATTCGCCGAGCTGCTGGGTGAAGTGGTCCTTGCCGATACCAAAACGAACCTCAAAATGCGCCTGGATGCGGAAAACGGTGCCTGCAAGGGGAAAAAAGACCTCGCCGTCATGGCAAAGCAGCAGAACCTCGACGCCATCCATGATACGGTTCACGAGATGTGCAAGGATGAAGCCCGGCATG
>CAZIPU010000014.1:20061-21655 GCA_964541005.1 uncultured Syntrophales bacterium
CTCGACGCCATCCATGATACGGTTCACGAGATGTGCAAGGATGAAGCCCGGCATGGCCGGGTATTCCAGGGACTGTTGAACCGGTATTTTGCATGACGTCCTGAGAAACCTGTCAGGATGAAAAGATCTGACGCGTACTCAGATCGTTCGTATAGCTTGAAATTTCCGCCTGTGCATCCGACCGGACCGCTCCTTTCTTACCGGGGGGCGGTCCGCCCTCCCCTTCGGCAGGTCGCCTTCAGATTCCCCGATGTGACCCAATCCATAACCGGTATAATGATATCGGAACGCCGAGCTTTCAACCCGGACAAGGGGTGGGGCGCTATGACATTCTAAGAATAATCAGGCTTTTTCGATGGAAAGTGTCGGACATATCTGCTAAGAGTGACCCCAACTTCTGACAGGAGGTTAAAATCCTTGCGTATTCTTGCCCTTGATTTCGGCGAAAAGAGGATCGGTGTTGCCGTAAGCGATGAAATGGGGCTCACCGCCCAGGGTGTCTCGACCATCATCCGCAAAAACAACCGGCAGGTGATCGAAGAACTCCGGCAATTGATCAATCGCTATGGTACGGATCAGATCCTGATCGGCTATCCCCTGCGGCTGGACGGCTCGGAAGGCATTCAGTGCGAAAAGATTAACCGTTTCGCCGGTTTCCTCGAAACAGCGTTCGGGCTGCCGGTCATCAAGTGGGATGAAACCCTCTCTACCAAGGAAGCCGAAGAAATTCTCCGGGAATCGAACATTCACTGGAAGAAACGTCGTCAGGTTGTGGACAAACTGGCGGCCACCCTGATATTACAGGATTACCTCGATCACCCCTCCCGGAAAACAGGATAGAGAAAGTCCCTTTCCTTTATGAAAAAACACTCATCCAAGAAAATTCTGATCCCCTGTTTTATCGGATTACTTGTCGCCATCCTCTTTCTGGGTTTTTTCTATGATGTCACACAACCGGTTCGCGGCCACAGCAAAACGGCACTGATCGATATTCCCAGGGGATACCGGTTTGTCGAAATTGTCGAGGTTCTCCACCGGGAGGGTGTCATCCGCAATAAGGCCTTCTTCTATATCCTGGCACTGTCCCGGGGAGCCGCACATCACATGAAAGCTGGAGAATATGAATTTTCGAGAGAAATGTCCCCCATCGACGTTTTAAACAAACTCGTAAAAGGAGACATAAAGCGCTACCGGGTCTTCATTCAGGAAGACCTGACCGTCCAAGAAATTTCCAACCGCCTCAACCGTTACGGTCTCATTGATCGCAAGAATTTCGAGGCCTTAGCACGGGACAGGGACTTTCTCACATCCCTGGGAATCGCAGGCGAATCCATCGAGGGCTACCTGTACCCGGAAACCTATTATTTTGACCGCTCCATGGGATCCAGGCAGATCATGATCCGCATGGTCAACGAATTCTGGAAACACATCACACCGGCCATGAAAAACCGGGCACAAACCCTGGGCCTGACGCTCCACGAATGGATCACCCTGGCCTCCATTATCGGGAAGGAAACGGGATACGGAGAGGAAAAGGATCTGGTTTCCGCTGTTTTTCACAACCGCCTGAAAAAAGGAATGCGCCTCCAGAGCG
>CAZIPU010000015.1:0-21399 GCA_964541005.1 uncultured Syntrophales bacterium
TTCTGCCGGGTCGTCGCAATATCCAGAAGCCGCGCCCGGAGCACCTTCATGGCTTTGGACTTGTTCTTTAGCTGGGATTTTTCGTCCTGGCAGGTCACGACCAGCCCCGTCGGCAGGTGGGTAATGCGGACGGCCGAGTCGGTCGTGTTGACGCTCTGGCCGCCATGACCGCTGGAATGATAGACATCGATCCGTAATTCGTTCGGGTCGATATTCACCTCGACTTCTTCCGCCTCCGGCATAATCGCCACGGTCACCGCCGATGTATGGATTCTTCCCTGGGCTTCCGTCACGGGCACCCGCTGGACCCGGTGGACACCGCTTTCGTATTTCAGGCGGCTGTACGCACCGGCACCGGAAACCAGGGCGATGATTTCCTTGAACCCGCCGACACCGCCCGACGGCGTACTGCTGACGACTTCGACCTTCCAGCGTCGCATCTCGGCGTAGCGCGCATACATGCGGAACAGATCCCCGACGAACAACCCCGCCTCATCCCCCCCCGTTCCGGCACGGATTTCCAGAAAAACGTTCCGTTCGTCATTGGGATCCCGGGGCAGGAGGAGAATTTTCATTCGCTCTTCGAGACCGGTCAGTTGTTCCTTGAGCTCAGGAAGCTCTTCCTTGACGATCTCGATCAGCTCCGGATCGTTTCCTCGCAGAATGGCTTCCCCTTCTTCAATGTGCTTTTGAATTCCACTGTATTCCCGATAGGCATCCACAAGTTCGCGCAGGTCGGCATGCTCCTTGGCGTATTTCTGGTAGAGCTGGGTCTTTGCCACCACCTCGTGATCACCCAAAAGGCCCTCCAACTCGCGGTATCTCTCTTCAATATCCTTCAGTCTTGCAAACATATCACTCAGCTTATCGGATTACTCTGGTTAATCGGACAAGAATCTCCGCGGATTTTTCCATCGGGTATCTTAACCTGGTTGTAAATCGGGATATTCTTCATCGGAAAGACTTTGCCGGTATTGACCATGGCAAAACCCTTTTCATGACAGGGGAAAGGCCCTTTTCGGCAATAACGCTCCCCCCTGTCCGGACGATCAGAAATGAAACGGGAAGTCGCAGCAGGGGATTATTTTTTGTTTCCTTCTCCCTTGGCGGCATATTTCTTTATGAAGCGGTCGACCCGTCCCGCCGTGTCAACAATCTTCTGCTTTCCCGTCATGAACGGATGGCACTGGGAGCAGATTTCCACCTTGATGTCCTTTTTGGTTGATCTCGTGGGGATGACATTGCCGCATACGCAGGTGATGGTCGTTTCCGTATATTCCGGATGGATTCCCTTCTTCATTGCAAACTGTTCTCCTTATGGTGGTGTAAATTCCCTGAAGTATCGCCTTCCGGGCGAGGGAAGTTATAATGATTTTTACAATAATATCAACTAAAATATTTTACCCTACTGATTCATCGAGTCCAGGAACTCCTGGTTCGTCGTCGTCTTACGGATTTTGTCCAGGATAAATTCCATGGCGTCAACGGGATTCATCTCCTGAAGCAGTCTTCTCAGGATCCAGATCCGGTTCAAATTGTTCTTCGGAATGAGCAGTTCCTCTTTTCTGGTTCCGGAACGGATAAGGTCAAAGGCCGGGAAAACCCGCCGATCGGCGATTCGCCGGTCGAGATGAAGTTCCATGTTGCCCGTTCCCTTGAACTCTTCAAAAATGACCTCGTCCATCCGGCTTCCCGTATCGATCAGGGCCGTTGCGATAATCGTCAGACTGCCGCCGTTTTCAATATTCCTCGCGGCGCCGAAAAAACGTTTCGGTTTGTGCAGGGCGTTCGAATCGACACCGCCGGAGAGCACCTTGCCGCTTGGCGGTACGACGGCGTTGTAGGCACGGGCCAGGCGGGTAATGCTGTCCAGCAGGATGACAACATGTTTACGGTGTTCCACCAGGCGCTTCGCCTTCTCAATGACCATTTCCGCCACCTGGACATGGCGGGAAGCGGGTTCGTCAAAGGTCGAGGAAATGACCTCCCCGGCAACGCTCCGCTGCATATCCGTCACTTCCTCCGGCCGTTCATCGATGAGAAGAACCATGAGGGTAACTTCCTTGTTATTCCTTGTAATGCTGTGGGCGATATCCTGAAGCAGAACGGTCTTTCCGGCACGGGGCGGGGAAACGATAAGTCCCCGCTGACCCTTGCCGATGGGGGTGAACATATCCATGACACGGGTCGACAGATTCGCCGGGTCCGATTCCAGTTCGAGCTTTTCCTGGGGATAAAGGGGGGTCAGGTTGTCAAAGAGGATTTTGTCCCGGGCCGCTTCCGGACTTTCAAAATTAACGGAATCGACCTTGAGCAGGGCAAAATACTTTTCACCCTCCTTGGGGGGTCTGACTTCCCCGGAAATGGTATCCCCCGTCCGGAGATTGAAGCGCCGGATCTGGGAGGGGGAGATGTAAATGTCATCGGGGCTGGGAAGATAATTGTAATCGACGGCCCGGAGGAAACCGAATCCGTCGGGCAGAATTTCCAAAACGCCTGCCCCTGAAATGACACCGTTTTTCTCCGCCTGGGTCTGCAGGATGGCGAAAATCAGATCCTGCCGTCTCATGCCGCTGGCGTCGGCCACATTCAACTCTTTCGCCAGTCTTGTTAACTCACTGATTGGTTGTCGCTTGATTTCTTCGATGTCCATACTGAATTTCCTTGTTAAATGTATAGTTGTACCGGTATGAATATACTTTACAACAGAAAGAGCACATCAGGCATCCCATATGATCTATCGCGGAGAAGATTGCAGATCTTGCTGCGAACACTTGCTTAAAAGTCGTGGGTTAGTATAATGGGTTGCTTCATGAGAACGATTGGATTTTTCCTTAAGGCAGGGGTCCTACGCGCGCCTATCCAAAGTTACGGATTCTTTATATGAAACAGTTTTTCCTGTCAAGCGGTTTTTCGGGTCCTGAAAACCAATATTTTATCCGGCAAACAGATCGGGTATCTTTTTTGACACCTCCGTTCGATGTTTGTATATTCATCCCCCTGAATGAGCCCATCATTCGTAAAAGTTGAAAGGTGAAAATCTATGGAAACGAAACAATGGTTCATTGGAATTGCGGTGTTTCTGCTGATCGGGTGCGCTCCGGTCATCAGCGAAAATGTTTTGAAGAGCGTCGACAAGAACGTAACCTACCGGGCCCTGTCGGGAAACCCGGATCAATACAAAGGAAAAACCGTGCTTCTGGGCGGCAGCATCCTGGAGACGATCCCAACGGCAAACAAAACGGTCATCACGATTCTCCAATATCCCCTGGCGAGCAACAACCGGCCCGAGGTAACTTCCCCATCACAGGGAAGATTTCTGGTCGAGGTCGAAGGGTTCCTCGATCCCGCCATTTACAGTGCCGGGCGCCGGATCACGGTGGCCGGCGCGGCAACGGGAAAAGAAACACGCAAACTCGGGCAAATCAACTACACCTATCCGGTCCTGAACAGCAAGGAGCTTTACCTGTGGCCCCTTTCGGGCCAGGACAGCGGCCCCCGTTTTCATATCGGGGTCGGCGTTGGAACGGGGTTCTAATCTGAAAGAGTCAAATCGATGTGCCGAACGGCATTCGTCATACCCGGCAAGTTTCCCGATCATCTTTCCCGGATCGTGATAAAATTGAGTTGCCTCCCCGTTTTTTCACCCTCGCCCCGGTGGGAAAAAAAGACGTCCCGGCGGCAGGACGTACAGATTTCGGCAGCGCTGATCTGAGCGGAAGGAATGCCCGCCGCTTCCAGTTGCAGCCGGTTGGCCAGCACCAGGTCGAGCATCCGGCGGTCCGGCTTTAACGTCGCTTTTAAGGGATTTCGGCCATCCGAAAGATTCTGGAATTCACGACAAACCTTCTCGTCCACTTCGTAGCAGCAAGGCCCGATCGCGGGGCCGATGGCGGCCCAGAGGTCTTCAGGCACGGAGGAGAAATGTTCCGCGAATATGTGCACCGCTTTTCCGGCGATGCCCAGGGAGGTTCCCCGCCAGCCGGCGTGGACCGCCGCCACGACTTTCTTCCTTACGTCGGCCAGCAGAACGGGAACGCAGTCCGCCGTCTTGACACACAATACCAGCCCCGGCCGGTCGGTGATGAATCCGTCACCTTCGAGCATATTATTTAAAGGAAGGGATTGCGGAGAGGACAGGATGTGGAAGTCGTCGCCGTGGACCTGGTGAGCCAGAACCAGTCGGTCGGCCGAAAAGCCGAACGATTGTGAGATGATATCCCGGTTCCGTCGGACATTTTCCGGCCGGTCGCCGCGCCGGACACTGACGTTCAGACTCGCAAAAGGCGCGGGGCTCGTCCCGCCCAGGCGCGTACAGAAGGCGTGGGTCATAAAATCAAAGCGACCGAGCGCCTCGGATTGGAGATAGGTAAATGCACCCTGAGTACGGAAATGGAACATGCTAGATTCCTTATAAGAGATAAACGCTCCTACCGTCTTTCGGATTTCCCGTCAAGGTATGAACATCAACCATATCGGGACGCCAGATCGTCCATGAGATGCCGCATATCTTCGGGGAGGGGGGCAACGAATTCCATCTCCCGTTTATCCACGGGATGGGAAAAAGCAATCCGCCAGGCATGGAGTGCCTGCCGCGGCATGGCCGAAAGTCTGGCCCGCAAAGCCGGATCCCTGACGGACTTAAGGCGCCCGCCACCCCCGTAAACCCGGTCTCCGACGACCGGATGCCCCATAGATGACAGGTGAACCCGGATCTGGTGGGTCCGGCCCGTCTCGATATCGACATCCAGCAGGGTCGTCTCCCCGTAACGGCCCGCCACCCTCCAGCGCGTCACGGCTTCTTTGCCGCGGCGGCTCCGTGTGGACATTTTCTTCCGGTCCTCAGGATGGCGTCCAACGGGAAGTGCAATCGTCCCTTCTTCTTCCGCCGGGCTCCCGAAAACCAGGGCCTTGTAAGTCTTTTTGACCTGATGTTCCCTGAACTGTTCGGATAGATGCCGGTGGGTTTCATCGTTTTTCGCCACCAGGAGAACCCCCGAGGTGTCCTTATCCAATCGATGGACGATACCGGGACGTATGACACCGCCGATACCGGAAAGATCGTCGCAATGATGGAGAATCGCATTGACCAGGGTCCCTTCCCGGTGCCCCGGCGCGGGGTGGATCACCATGCCCGCGGGCTTGTCAATAACCAGGAGATGCCGGTCTTCATACAGGATATGCAGGGGAATATCCTGGGCCGCCACTTGCCAGGGCTGGGCCGGCCTGAGGGCAAATTCGACAACGTCTCCGGTTCTCAATTTCAGCCCTGCCTTGGACACCACCAAGCCGTTGAGACGGATCTCGCCGTCCTCGATCATTTTTTTGACCTGGGAACGGGAAAAGACCGGATATTTCCCGGAGACAAAGACATCCAGGCGAAGCGCCCTGTCATCGTCCGAAATCATACACGTTTGTCTCACTTCATTCATAGGAATTCCCGTCAAGCCTGTCTGTTCCAAGGGGGATGAGGAAACGCTATTTGCCCTGACCGGCGATGGCCTTCATTCCATCACGGATCAGAGGGAATTCTTCGTCGCCCACCGTTCTCACATCGAGAAGGATCTCCTCTCCGTCAATGCGTGCGATTACGGGAACATCCAGGCGGCGCAAACGCTCCTCCAGTCGCACCGAAGACAGACCTTCATAACGCACCGAAACCAGCATTGTTTTGATTTCCTGCATCGGAAGGGCTCCCCCGCCGACGGCGGAAACACCTTCTTTCAAAGCAATCTTCAGTCCCGCAATCCCGGCGCGGCGGAGAACGGCGGCAAGTCTTTTCGCCCTTTGGGCCGTAACCGGTAACGATTCCGTCAGACAATGGAGGGTCCGTATCTTCCGGACGGCGTTTTGCGGATTGAGGTACTGGACCAGGGTGCCTTCAAGGGCCGCCAGGGTCAGCTTGTCAATCCGGAGAGCGCGGTTCAGGGGATTCCTCATGACATCGGCCATGATCTCCTTCTTACCCAGAATGATTCCGGCCTGAGGCCCCCCCAGAAGTTTGTCGCCGCTGATGGTCACCACATCGACGCCGGTACGCATAACCGACCGTACCGTCGGTTCATGACCCAGACCATAGGGTGCCAAATCGATCATACAGCCGCTGCCGAGATCGTCCATGACCGGGATACCGTATTTCTCCCCCAGGGGAACCAGGACATCCAGGGCAACCTCCTCGGTGAATCCCACGATCCGGAAATTGCTCGTGTGGACCTTCATGATGAGGCCTGTCCGGTCGGAGATGGCCCTTTCATAATCCCCCTGGCGGGTACGGTTGGTCGTCCCCACTTCGCGGAGAATCGCCCCGCTTTTTTCCATAATGTCGGGAATACGGAACTCGCCGCCGATTTCGACCAGTTCTCCCCGTGAAACAATGGCTTCCCGCCCCCGGGCCAGGGTATCGAGCACCAGCAGAACCGCAGCGGCATTGTTGTTGACGACCAGGGCTTCCTCTGCGCCGGAGAGAAGGCAGAGCAGGTCCCGGACATGACTGTACCTGAGCCCCCGCTCTCCCTTTCTCAAATCGTATTCCAGGTTGCTGTAGGAACCGGCCACTTCCGTCAGACGTTCCAGCGCCTCACCACACAAGGGCGATCGCCCCAGGTTCGTGTGGAGAACCACGCCGGTCGCATTGATAACTTTCCTCAGGCGAAAGCGGTGCATTGTCGCCAGCCTCTCTTCAACTCTTTTGACGACATCATCAAGACGGGGCATTCTGGTCATGCTTTCCGTCGTTGACAGGATTGTTTCTCTAAGTTCCCCCACCACGGCACGACTTGCGGCAACAAGGTAGTCTCTTCCGTTTTTCAGGAAGGCGCCTTCCTTTTCCAGGGCAAGAAGGAGTTCGTCGATCTTGGGGAGATGTTTCAACAGGTCTTTTTTCTGATCGTTCATTAATTCACCCCTATTTTAAAATGGCTCTCAGACCGTATTATTACCTGTCCGGGCCGGATAGAAGCTGAATTTAACACATTTTTCCGCCCAGGGCACGAAAATGTTGTCAGGGCACAAATAATGTTTAAATATATTAAATACTTGCACACAAATTAGCCATTTGGTTCAGTTTTTTCTTGCATCCTTCTTTTTTTTTAGATATGAAACTGACGACCCATAAAGCGGTCTCACATCATTTAAATCTCATCCTGTATGAGGATGAGTCCTTCTGGGCAATCTTTTCTCTTCACACCCATCAAAAATAAAAACCAGGCTCAGACGGACGAAGGATTTTGAAAGCTATGGCCTGAACAGGTTCGCTTTCAGAGTCTGCAAGGAAAGGAGGATTTAAATCTATGAAACGCTCCAGGGTTTTTGCGGGTGTTCTTTTTTTTGTTCTGATCTTCGGTTCGTTTCAGGCCACCACGCTGTCGCCTTCAAGCTTCTGCTGGGCAGCGGAGGAAACGGGTGCGGCGGCAATCCAGCAGATCAACCAGCATCTAAGATCGAAAAATGTCAAAATGAGCGAGGAGAATCTCAGCATCGTCGCCCAGACCGTGTTCGAGGAATCCCGCCGCTATAACGTGGACTATCGCCTTGTACTGGCGATCATGAAGGTGGAAAGCAATTACCGTCCGAATGTCGTTTCCCGCGGCGGATCCCGTGGACTGATGCAGATTCACCCGTCCCTGGCAAAGGGTATCGCAAAAGAGGCGGGGGTTCGTTACCGAGGATTGAAGGATCTCTATGATCCCCGCAAGAATATCCGCCTGGGTACCCACTATATTTCCATGCTCATGGACCTCTTCAACGATATTCCCACGGCCATCTTCGCTTACAGCGTCGGCCACCACAAGGCAAAGCGTCTCCTGGCCGCAGATAAAAGTCCCCGGACGTCCTATACCAGGCGGGTCATCGCCGAGTACAGGAAAAACACAAAGAAAATGGTGAGTCTGTAATCCGGGTTCATCTCGCGGAAAATCCCGGCAGGTCCCGGTCGATTTTCCGCGTCAAAAACATGTTTCCGGGTCGCTCTCTCTACCGCAGACCGGAAATTTTTTTATCAATCCTTCAGCAAGGTGACCGAAATCGGCGGTTCAATGACAACGCCACCCGGCATCTGCCTGAGATATTCCATAAAGACAAGCGCGTCGACGAAGCCGGTATCGTAACCGAACCGGAAAATCCGTTTGAGGGTTTTACAACCGTCTCCTCCCCGGGCGAGATAGTTCTGTACCACAAGGCGGTACGTATTCGCCGGCTTCACCGGAACAAAGCGATTTCCTTTTCTGATCTTCAGTTCGAGGACGCGTTTCCCGAAGGAGGCACGGGAATCGATTTTGAACTGTACACCCGCCGCATGGACACCGGGAGTCCTGTTCCCCAGGATCCGGTTCTGAATGATCTCCTCCAGCGTATCACGCAACTGGAATCCTTTTAAATCGAGTATATAGAGCGTATTGCCGAAAGGTAGAAGTTCGTACACGGTCCGGGCGGTGATGTCCCCGGCGGGAATATCACACCGGATGCCGCCCATGTTCTGCAGAGCCACCTCTGTTTTGAGGTGTCTCGTTTTCCAGAGCAGGGACTCTGCAACGAGGGCTCCCGGTCCGCCTTTCAGTCCGCGCCTGATGGGTTTCAAAGCCGTTGCCAGCCTGACATGGGTGATGCCTTCGAGAGGCTCCCGGTACCGGGCCAGGCGATCCCGGATTGCAGGGTCCTCGGCAAAACGAACCGGCCACGCCGGCAGGCAGACATCCGCACCATCGATTGCGGTTCCTGTCACCGCGACATTGCCTGATTGATCGCCGTTTGGGGACCGGATATCCCCGACGACGATCACGGGCTTACCTTTCCAGGACGTGATTCTTCCCGTCTCGTCGAAGGTAACTTTCAGATGTCCCAGGATTTTACCCCATTCCCAGGCATGAACGATCAAAACCGTGTCCCCGTCCGGCCCCCGGACAACCGTCGGATAATCGCCCGCCGGCTGGAAAGGCATTCCGTAGCGCGTCTCACGTCCTTGCGGGTTTGCCGGTTGACCGAGAAGGGTGTGACTGTGTCCCCCGACGATGACATCGATCCCCGAGATCGTCCGGGCCAGGCGGACATCCTCGTCATAGCCGATGTGGCTGAGCAGTATGATTTTATCGATGCCTTTTTCCCGTAACTCCCGGACAACCGCCGTAACCCGTGGAACGATTCTCCCGAAGGAAACCAGGCCGCCGGATCTGTGAATAACCGGGGTATCCGTCGTCGTGGCGCCGATAATGGCCACCTGATGGCCGTCAAAGGTCCTGATGACGTAGGGTCTAATTTTTCCGTTCAAGGCCGGATCTTTCGAGGTATCCACGTTGGCCGAAATCAGGGGAAAGTCAGCGGCATCGGCCAGTTTCGCCGTCACTTCCGTCCCCTTATCGAAGTCGTGGTTCCCGAGGGTCGCCGCATCGAGGCCCATGGCATTGAACAGATCGACATCCGCCCGGCCCTCATATTTCGTGAAGTAAAGCGTCCCCTGCACCATATCGCCCCCGTGGAGAAAAAGGGAATGCCTCTCTTGCCGGCGCATCTCACGAACGGCTTTTGCCAGGCGGGTAAATCCTCCCAGTTCCGCCCTGTAATCCCGGTTTCGACATGAATAGTCCACAACGGAGGGATCGAGATGCGAATGGGTATCGTTTACATGCAGTATGCTCAAACTGAATGATCCGCCGGAGGTAACCATTTCAGCGGCACATCCGGTATAACCCGAAAGCAGAACAAACAGCATGACAAAACATCCCTTCAGCAACTTTGTCCAGTCCTCATTTTGCTTCATAACGCCACGCCCTTTCCCGAACCGGCCCATCTATAACAGATGATGGGGGATCTTGCATCCGAATCTTCATATTCTATCCATGCCCTGCTCCGGAGTTTCGAATCAATCAAGGTAGCCTCTGCGAACGCCTCCTAATAACGGCGCCCCCCGGTCCCGCACAATTTCGTTGACATGGTCAGGCACCCGTCGTATGCTTCGCGTTTAAAAAAGATCAGGAAAGTTGCACTGCATGAATAAACGTAAATATTTACCGTATGTTATATCGCTTATCGTTTTATTGTCCGTTCCGTTGCTGTTCTTCCGGCCTGTTGCCGCCCTTTCGGCCGGGGACGGGCAGATGTCCGTCAATGATGCCGTGATACGGCTCGTCAAATTCTGCGGCGACCCGAAAACAGGACTGGATGAGCAGTCTGTCGCAACGCTCGTGGATTATGTTCTGAACCCCAAACAACGGAGGGAGTACGCACTCCCGAATTCCCTGGGATGTCCCGGAGCTTATTACGAGTTCGACATGAAAATCACGTTCCCCCGGTTCATTGAGTATTCATACAGTTCTCTTGTCCCGTCGGTCGTGACGAGACCCTCTTCGCTCAGATATTCACTCTGGAGAGGCCACCGGGGCGAAGCCCAGAAGCTGCCGGTCCGCTGGAAACCAGTCCCATCAGGTGGAGACCCCGTCATCCTTCACGGCCTTCAGCACGATTCCAACACCCCCGACCTCACAACAGGCGTCTATTATGAATACGACTTGAAAAGGACCCTGATTCTGTTGAATCACCGGGGCCGTCAGGTCCTGGTGTCCGTATCGAAACAGACCGGCCCGTCCAATGTAGGGGAAAAAGGGCTGATCCTGGGCAACGACAGCGACTGGCACTACTATTATTCCGGCAAACCGGGGTCGGCGAAGGCCGGACTCGGCTGGGTCAAGTCTTATATCTACGATTATTTTTCCGTCGGCGTTTACGTGGAATCCGGTTCCGCACCGGCCATGGTGAAAACCGGTTCCTTCCAGTGGATCAAGGCCGGCTGGTCAGGCATCAATTTCGTGCAACCGAAACATATTATCGACGGCCAGAAACGGTTTGCCCGGAATACCCGGAGCATCCTGGAATCGCCCCGTCTGCCGGCTTCGAGTCGGATTGCGTCCGTATATCAGTGGCTTTCAACCATGCCCGCCGGAGATTTAACAAACAAATACGCTGCATTACAACAGGCAAAGCGGGCATCCGCCGTACAAGCCGGCAAGATCAGCCGATCGGAAGCAGAGGAGTCCTTATCCCTGGCCGGCACATCGAAAGAACAGATGGCGGAGGAACTGATGCTCGAATACCTCAAGATGGCCATGGGAAAACAAACCCCGATGGGCAGGCATTTGTCCCTGCTGCCACAGCCCTTATCGTGATCGCCGTTTTCATGTGTGTCAACAGCACACCATGGACGCCACTCAGGTAAAGACATGGGAAAAAGAGACCGGACGCCGGGCGATTCGGAACTGAAAAAACAAATCCAGGCGTTACTCGACAATCAAGGCGGTGGTTATAACGCCCCTATCGTCGCCGATATCGTCGAGAATGCCCTGAAACTCCTGACCGACGTGGAATCCCGGGGTGATGTCCGGGTTATTCAAACCGCTATACGCGAACTGCGCTACGCGTTTAAATTATTCGCCCCCTATGCCGATACACGCAAGGCAACCCTGTTCGGATCCTCCCGGACTCAGCCCAGTAAACCGGAGTACCAACAGGCGACGGTTTTTGCCAGGCGCATTGCCGAAGAAGGCTGGATGGTCCTCACCGGGGCCGGGCCCGGTATCATGCAGGCAGGCCACGAAGGGGCGGGCAGCGAAAAAAGTTTCGGCGCCAATATCCGTCTGCCCTGGGAACAAAACGCCAATCCCGTCATTCAGAAGGATAAGAAACTCGTTACTTTCAAGTACTTCTTTACCCGAAAACTCACTTTTCTCCGGCATTCGGATGCAATCGTTCTCTTCCCCGGCGGTTTCGGCACCCTGGATGAAGGCTACGAAGCCCTCACGCTGATGCAAACCGGGAAAAGCCGCCTTATGCCGCTGGTTTTGATGGACCGGCCGGGAGGCACCTACTGGAAAACCTGGGATAAGCACATCCGCGAACATCTGCTCAGGAACCGCTTTATCAGCAGGGATGATCTCGAACTCTTTGAAATATCGGATGACGTGGATGCCGCCGTCAAAACCATTACCCGATTCTACCGCAATTATCATTCCATGCGATTCGTGAAAGATTTCCTCGTGATCCGCATGAAATACGCCCCTTCCGACCATGCCATCGACGGGTTGAACGAAGATTTCGGGGATATCCTTTCCCAGGGACGAATAGAGCGGATCGAGCCGACGCCCGAAGAACTGGAGGACGGATCAGATCTGGAATACCCGCGTATCGCCCTCGGTTTTAATAAACGCGATTACGGCCGGCTTCGTCAGATGATCGACGTCATTAACCGTTTTTAAGCGCCGGCTTCATCGAGAGGTAAATTATGGACATTATCCTGGCAGGTTACAATCTCGATTATGAAACAATCCGGCACATTGCGGAAAGCCATCCGGAGCTGACCGACCTTACGCCGGAAACGGTTTCCGCCGCCTATGCCCGTATCAGCCGAAGCCCGAATCCCGTCAACGAACTCAGGGCTGCCGCAAGGCTGGAAGTGGAAAAGGCCCGCCAATCCAACAACAACATCGTTTTCGAAATGGGCCACAGCTCCATTGCCGAGCATGCCGTCTTCAACATCGATGTCCTCGGAGTTTCGCGTCTTTTGGTCGAAGAGATCGAGAAGTTCCGCCTCTGCTCCTACACGGAAAAATCCCAGCGGTATGTCCTTTTTTCCGACGATTTCGTGATTCCCGAAGAGATCAAAAACGCACGAATGGCCGACCGGTTCGTCGACCTGATCCGTCGGCAGAATGAACTGTATTTCCGGCTCTATGAGAAGTTGCGTCCCCATGTCTTCGACAAGCACCGGGATCTCGCGGACGATCCCGCAAACCGGTCCATGCTGGAAGGATGGGCCAAGGAAGACGCCCGCTACATCCTCTCCCTGGCCACGCAGACCCAGCTCGGCATGACCCTGAACGCCCGGAACCTGGAGCTGGTCATGCGGCGCATGGCCTCCCACATCCTCCAGGAAGCCAACGAATACGGACGGAAGCTCTACGAAATCGTCAAACCCGTCGCACCGTCCTTGATCCGTTATACGGAGAAGACGGATTACGACCACCTGACCGGCAAAAATTTGTCGGAGAGAATTTCGACCTTCCTTCAGGAAATGTCCCACGAGGAAAAGATTTCTTCCGACACCCGAAGTTTCTGCGCTCCCTCATCAATGGTTGATCTGATCCAGATAACTCCGGATGCGGACAACCGGGTGTTGTCCGCCTTTATCCACGCTGCAACGAACCGCCCCCTGGCGGATTGTCTGCGCCTGGCGTCGGCTCTGCCCCTGTCACAGAAAGAAGAAATCTTCCGAACCGCCTTCCGCCATATGAAAAGTCACGATGCCGCTCCCCGCGCACTGGAGAGCGTCGACCTCACCTACGAACTCGTCATCAGCGCCAGCTGTTTCGCCCAGTTGAAACGGCACCGGATGGCGACGCTCCTGTGCCAGGATTACAACCCGGAGCTGGGGGTCACGATTCCCGACGCCATCCGGGAAACGGGCATGGAAACGGTTTTCCTGGAGGCAATCGGGGCAACGGAAGACCTCTACGCGAAACTGCGCAAAACGGTGCCGGCCGCCGCAGGCTATTGTCTGACCAACGCACACCGCAAGCGCGTCTTCTTCAAGATCAACGCCCGGGAACTGTACCACATCGCCCGGCTCCGGGCCGACCGTCATGCCCAGTGGGATATCCGCAACCTGGCCGTGGACATGATCGCAAAAGCAGAAACGGCCATGCCCCTGACACTCATGCTGGCAACGGGCAAGGACGGTTTCGACGCCCGCCGGAATGAACTCTTCGGCACCTGAAACACCGGCCAGCTTGAAAAAGCGGAAAACAGGTCCAATCGGCGGCTCCTTTTCGGCGGGAAATCCATTCAAAAAAAGGAGATTATGGTTAAAATCATTGACTTTTTTAACATAATCGGATAAAAGCACACGTCGAATTTCAATGAAAGATACAAGGGGATATTTATGAAAAAGAAGACCGACTACTTGGGGAAGCCCGTCCAACACATTGACATAACGACCATTCACGCCGTTCCAATCATCGACGCCATGCGGGAAATGTCCTTCTCCGCCCGGGAGCTGGCGAACGCAGCCGATATCTACGACCGGATGCTGTCGGACAAGGACTGTTCGATTATCCTGACGATTGCCGGGTCAACGAGCGCCGCCGGGTGCATGCAGGTTTACTCGGACCTGGTGAAATACAACATGGTCGATGCGGTGGTGGCCACCGGGGCGACCATCGTCGATATGGATTTCTTCGAAGCCCTGGGCTTTAAGCACTACCAGGGCACACCGAACGTCGATGACTCGGAGCTCCGCCATCTTTACATCGACCGGATCTACGACACCTATATCGATGAAGAACAGCTGCAGATCTGCGATAAAACAGTCCACCTCATCGCCGACAAACTGGATCCCCGGCCCTATTCCTCGCGGGAATTCATCTCGGAAATGGGAAAATACCTGATCAAGAAAGCCAAGAAGAAAACGTCGCTTGTCCAGGTGGCTTACGAAAACGACGTTCCCATTTTCTGTCCGGCCTTCTCTGACAGCAGCGCAGGATTCGGCCTTGTTCTCCACCAGTACAACCATCCTGACAAACATGTTTCCATCGATTCGGTCAAGGATTTCCTGGAGCTGACCCAGATCAAGATGCAGGCACCGACATCGGGGCTTCTCATGATCGGAGGAGGGGTGCCTAAGAACTTCACCCAGGACACGGTCATCTGCGCGGAAGTCCTGGGAAAGGAAGTCCCCATGCACAAGTACGCCATTCAGGTCACTGTCGCCGACGTCCGTGACGGAGCCTGCTCCAGTTCGACCCTGAAGGAGGCGTCTTCGTGGGGCAAAGTCGACACGACCTACGAGCAGATGGTCTATGCGGAAGCCACATCGGTCCTTCCTCTACTCGCCGCGTATGCCTACGAAAAGGGAAACTGGAAAACAAGGGATAAGCGCCGTTACGCAACCATTTACAAAAAGTAAGCAAAACCCAAGAAAGACGGCGCGTTCGGAAAAACCGAACGCGCCGTCTTTTTAGAGTATGAGAAACTTGTCTTATATTGCTTTTACAATCCTGGGTGTTACAAAGATCATGAGCTCTCTTTCCGAAGTAACATTTGATTGAGATTTAAACAACCAACCCAAGCCCGGAACTTTAGACAGCCAGGGAATACCGGTCGTGCTTTTGGTGATGATTTGCCTCATGATTCCTCCGACGACCAGCGTATCACCATCACTAACCACCACCTTGGATTCGACATTGCTCGCCACCAAGGGTGGATTCTCGTTGTTCTTATTGACTTTTTCCCAATCCGCCGCTTTATTTGTCGCAATAACCTTCAGTGAAATCTTGCCTTCGGAAGTAATTTTCGGGGTCACTTCGAGTTCCAGTTTCGCATCTTTCATTTCGACTTTCTGGACACCGTCTTCATCACGGGTAACATAGGGAATCTCTTCACCCTGACCGATTTTTGCTTTCTCATTATCCAGAGTCGTCACTTTCGGCGCCGAAATGATTTTTCCTTCCCCGCTTGTTTCAAGAGCTTCCAGTTTTGCTGCAAGAAGAAGGTTGGAAGTCGCGACAATCACACCTAACGTCGGATTTATTGCTGTTGCGTTTGAAGGTAAATTAACGGCCACACCAGCATTATCCCAGCTGGGCGATTTCAGTGCAAACGAGGACGTATTACCCTCGATTGGGGTGGTATTACTCCCGACAAATCCAATTTCCGAACCTTTCCAGGCACCTCCCCACAGAATCCCCAAATCACGCGACCCGGACCGGCTGACTTCGACGATCTTGGCCTCAATGGAAATCTGGGGCAATCGACCGTCTTTAACCCGCTTCTCCTGGTCGGCTACTTCCTGTGCATTTTGCCGCTTAATCCTGTCTACGGCTTCATTAGCTTTTGTTTGCTCTTCTTTCCGCATGCGATCAATGGTCTTGACAATGAAAACATCTCCCTCCTTGACCTTACCGAGACCATGCACGATTAGAATCGTTTCAAAAGCCTCTTGCCAGGAAACCTTTTTCAACGTCAACGTTACATTCCCTTTAACATCGTCACCGGAAGCAATACTGACACCGCCTTCCTCGGAAAGCAGACGGAGAACGCTTTTAATATTCGCTTCCTGAAAATCGATTGTGATAAGACGATTCCGATCCAGATTTTCTCCCGTCTGGCTCGCCGCAGGTACTTCTGCCGCTTCACGATAAGAAGAGGATGTCCTTCTTCCTATTCCGGCAAGGCCACTTGCCTGGCGATTCGCTTTCCCGGCAAGACCGGACACATTAAAATCGATCAGAATATTGGAACCATCTCTCCGAACCATGTAGGGAACCCGCTCCCTCATTTCCATGGTCACATAACCCCACGGTTGACCGTCCTTGTCCTGCTGGGATGCGGATATGCTATAGATATTATCCAGTTTACCCTCTCCAAGGGTTCGTCTTAAATCTTCGGGAATGTAGGTGTTGGCCATAATCGCGACCACACTCTGGGAATTCTTGCTTTCGATCATTGCACCGGACTCTTTCGAAAAAGCCAGGATCACCCGTTCTTTACCAGGGAATTTTTCAAATGCAATATCCTGGAGGTAGGTTGTCGCGATTTGCTCTTCCACAACGCCCGCGCCCCGGGCGGTCACCGTGGTTCCGGGAGCAACCGCCGATGCCATGGAAACGGAGATCCCTGACAGGAATAATGCCGCAAAAACGATGAGACACAGCTTTCTTTTCATCATGGTGTTTCCTCGATATCCTTATGCAACTTTATCGTAATATAGTTCGTTTTTCCTTTCTGGTCGGCAGATTTCACCGCAACAACCACTCGGTCCGATTTTATGCTGGAAACACGGCCCTGATCGAGACCGATCAAGGTTCCCTCAACAAGGGGATAAAATTTCTTCTCACCATCCTCAACAATTGCTTTCCAACCATCCTTGTCATTCCCCGCAATTCCCACCAGATTGAATGCGGATAAGTCCTGCTTCTGCAGGGGGGAAAGAGGCGGGGCACCTTTGGGTCTCTTATGCTTGGCAACCTCAGAGGCGGTATCGATAAACGGCTTAAAGGGGTCTTTTTTTCCTGCTGTTTCCAAAGCGGCGCCACCGGTGGAAACAAGATCGCCCTCTTCGGCCCACGAGGGGGGTACCAGACACCATGCGGAATACCCCGTGATAAGAGCCAGACAGAACACCAACACGATTTTGAATGGATTACTTTGCCTGGGCATTGCTACCCCCTGTCTTATCCGAATTGTCTTTGTCCAGAAACATGTATGTTTTAATGACACAGGACGTCACTATCGACCCCTCCTTAACCTTGTTGTCCTTTTTGTTGTCCATGGCCAAATTTTCAACATTGATGATTCTCGGTAACTTGGAGACCTTATCGAAAAACTCCAGGGTATTCTGGAAAGAACCCATAATTTTTACCTTGATCGGAATATCCCTATAAAACACATCTTCATCAGCGGCGTTTTCACCCTCGCCTGGTTTCTTATTTTTATCCTTCCCTTTCCCCTCTTCTTTTTTCATCGGAGATACCGGCACAGGTTCGAAGAGAAGAAACTCGATACCGGAATTCCGACCGGCCAAGGATACGGATTCGAAGAGACCCGGTATTTCCATTTTATCCGGTAACTTGGTCAGGGCAACCTGGAAGGCCCCCTTCAGATTCTTCAGTTCCTGAATGAATTTACCTTTTTGCGCCGCGATCTTCTCCTTTTGTTCGACATCCTGCTTCAACTGGGTCAGTTGACTGTCCAGGGTTCCTTTCTTTTCCAGGGCAGCCTGGAGATAAAAGAAATAATAGAAGTATGCGACAAGGAGACAGGCACAAAATACGAGGACGGCCTTCATTCGAGGCGAAAGCTTTTTGAGATCTTCAGTAGTAATGGCCATCATCTACCCCTTTTTAATGGCACAGTTTAATTTGAACGACTGAATCTTGGCGCCCGCGATTTCTTCCTGCTTGGATGAAACCAGATTTACAGAGCCAATGAACGGCAGGGACTCCAGAGTTTTCATAAACGAGGCAACGACGATTGTATTCCTGGCGTTTCCCTCAATTGAAAGAGAATTACCGGTTTGAGAAATATTGCCGAGGGAGAGATCTTTCACCGGTACGGATGATGCCAACCGGTCGAGCATGTAAACCGGAAAGGTACGCCCCTCTTCCAGTTTCGCGATAATATTGATCTTGTTTTCAAGGACCTTTTTATCGGCTTTCAGTTCTTCGATATTTCCTACGATCTTTTTTAATTCCGCAAGCCTCTGCTCGTTTGCCTGGATGTCGCTTTCCAATAGCGTTATCCGCGCAACCATATAGAGATGCAAGACGGCAATACAAGCAACAAAGACGAGAAAGGAACCGGCGAGAAGCAGGATTTCCTTCGCCTGACTGGCCTTCTTTTCCGTTTCGTGGTAGGGGAGCAGATTGATTTTTATCATTTGTCACCCAATTTTCTCAAGGCTAAGCCCACACAGACTGCCGCGGAGGGGCCGATCTTTTTAATTTCTTCCGTTGTAAACTGTTTCTGATTGTAACCGATTTTTTTGAAGGGGTTCACGATCTCCGTCTGAATCTTCAGACGTTGTTTCAGATTCTCCGTAAGCCCCGGAATGCTCGCCGATCCACCCGATAAAAGGATGACCTTGATTTCTGTCCCTCCGTATGTGGACCGGAAATAATCAATGGATCTTTCAATTTCAGAGCAGATCGGGTCGATGGAAACGAGAAGATTATCGAGCAAGCGTTCTTTCGCATCTGCGTCGTCTTCCAGACCCTGGATTTTGATCCGCTCGGCTTCTTCAAAACTGGTCAACCCCATGCTTTGCTGAAGCCCTTCCGTGATATGATTGCCGCCCAGGGTAAAATCTCTTCTTAAAATCGAGCCTCCGTTCCGTACAATGTTGATATTGGTCATGCTTGCGCCGATGTTGACCAGGACCGCGACATCGTCCGCTTCGAAATCGTAATTCTCCTCGTACATGGTTTCCAGGGCGAATGAATCGACATCCATGATCGCCGCCGTCAGGCCGGCGCTCTTGATCGCATCGGCGAAACTGTCTACAGTTTCCGTTTTGGCCGCCACAAGCATCACATCCATTTGCGCCGGATTAAACTCATTTTCTCCCAGAATCTGGAAATCGTAACTGACATCTTCCATACTGTCGAAGGGCAGATATTTCCCCGCCTCATCCTGAATCAACCCCCGCAATTCATCCGGGGTCATTGCCATAAACGTGACTTTCTGGGAAATGACGGAATTACCCGAAAGCGAGGTCACCACATTTCTCCGTTTCGAACCGGAAAGCACGAAAAGTTCTTTGATTTTACTTGAGAGAATTTGTGGTTCTTCGAGAATGCCGTCGTTAACGACACCTTTAGGAAGAGGGATTTGATGAAAACTGTGAAGCGTGTATCCTTTTGCCGTACTGTCTATCTCGGCCAGTTTCAGGGAACTTGACCCGATATCCAAACCTGCCAGTTGCTTTTTTGATGAAAACAAGTCTCTTACACTGAAATCGCCCATTGGATCACCGTTTCGTTGAGTTGACGAATCCTAAACGCTGACTCTACCCGATATTCGATCATCTCCGCCGTAACTTTCAGAATTCATTTTTACCTTCGCAGAACGAATTCTACTTTCCGCGGTTTTTTGCAAGTTCAATGCCACAAACACCGAACGCAATCAGATCCCTTTGAAATGCTGCTACCTGGATATCCGAAAGACGACATCACCCTGTTTCACCATGCCCAAATCGTTTCGCGCAATCATCTCGATGTAGGACAGATTTGACTCAAGCAGGTTGATCTCTTGTTTCAGAGACGTATTTTCCTGAACGATATTCCGATTTGACTTCTGCAGATCCTGTAGTCGCTTTTGCATAACGTAGCTGTCCCATAACCCTCGATTACCGAAGGTAATCATCAGTCCGACGAGTAAGACAAATATGATAATGTACCGACCAAATTTCACAATGAACGGGTCCTTTCATTATTCATAAAAAGCGCTTCTTTACTTTGAGTGACCTGAATGACGCACCTCAGAAAAAGGGGCGTCTGAAGATTTTTTGTCAAATACCTGACTCTTTGTTTCGTCAAATAATTGACTTTTACGCCTATATATATTGTTTTTCTTATGCCCGCAACAATAAATACTATGAATTCTTCACATTTTGGGAGGTGTTAAAAGCTGTTGCGGCTCCCCCAGCAGGAAAACGCCCTTTTCAATCCATTCTTTCAGGATATTCGCAATTTCCCGGGCTTTGAAGTAACTCGACAGGGGAGCGGTGGCAATCTCTTGACCATTTAACGTAATCATGCCGCTACGCAAATCCTTATAGCTTACCTCGCCCAGACTCTTGCCGCCTCCTTTTGGGTAATCCATACTATAATCAATTACTTGCGCATAGATATTCTCATCCTTCACCGCCGTATAGCGTGCCATTTCTTCATTTAAAATGGGAATGGGAATGCCGATCCCGACATAAAGTGACACACCGTAACCGAGAATACTCGCGCCCACCAGCCACTCGGGGGTCATGTCCTTCAGATTGCCGATCGTGGCAATCGTTCCTGCGCCGGAGAGGGGAACGCCGTTGCTGCCCCGCGGCACATCGGGATTATGTTGTGTTCCCTCCCAGGCAACGAATCCCTGTGTGCCGCCGAGAAAAATTCTCGTTCCGATACCGATCGTCTTATAAAAAGGATCGTTGAAAAGCGGACTTAACTGGCCCGAAGTGGCGTAATTGGCGTTGGCCATTTTCGGTCGGAGCATGCCCATGTAGGTGTAAATGGTCCTGTCGGACATGTTGACGGCGCAGTTGTAGTTCTGATAGGCATTTCTGGGATTGAACAGGATAGCGTCCCTTAAATCTCCCAGGGTTATTTTTTTATCGATTTTTCTCGCGGGGTAACAATCCGTTCCATATCCTTCCGCCCGGAGATGGATCACCTTGCCGTTCACGAGATCCTCGATGACATGCCCGCCGCCATAGCGAAATTCCCCAGGGTAAACACTATTCAAGGGGTCTCCTTCCACCACTTCCGTAGCCCCGATATAGCAATCCACGGCAGCGATCCCGCCATAGGCGGGGACATCGTTCAACCAGACCCTGGAAGCCCGCATCCGGGGGGAGGTATGACCGAAATTCAGGAACGCCCCGGACGAGCACATGGGGCTGAATGTCCCCGTGGTGACAACGTCGATCCGCCTGGCCGCGTCGACGTCGCCGTGTCTTTCCACGACATCGATCATCTCCTCCGCCGTTACCACAACCGCCTTGCCCTGTTTTATCCTATCATTGATTTCCCTGATTGATTTATGAACAATATTTTTCTTCATGACATGGAACCCCAAAGCAAATGATATGACAGAATCGGTTTCTGATAGCACAAATGCGTCAAATTATCCATAAACCTGATAAAA
>CAZIPU010000016.1:0-2761 GCA_964541005.1 uncultured Syntrophales bacterium
TGGTATTCGATTGCATCTTTTTCTTGGCTTCCGTTTTTTATTGCCGTATTCAGAACGATCCAAAACTGAAAGCCAATGTTCTTTTAAACCGCTTCCTCGTAAAACGCTTTAGAATAATTATCAAGGAGTTATCCCTGCCAACCCTATCATCCCCAAAAGGACCTTCATGACGTGCGGAGACAGTGTGTCTGTGAAGGAAGGCCGGGCATAGGATCAAATCTCCTCGCTTTCCCCTTCTTCCTCGAGAATTTCCTCTTCCTCGCCTTCAAGATCGTCCGTTGTTTCCGGGGTCGTGTCCCGTTCCACGCGGGCCATGCCGACGATACGCTCCTCGTCGCCCAGCCCGATGAGTTTCACGCCCTGAGTGCTGCGATGGATCAGGGAGATTTCATCGACCCGCAGGCGGATGATTTTCCCGGCATCGCTGATGAGGACCACGTCCTCTTCTCCCGTCACCTGGCAGACGCCGGAAACGAAACCGATCTTGGGCACGGTTTTCAGGTTGATGGTCCCTTTTCCGCCCCGGCCCTGCAGGGGATATTCGATAACCAATGTTCTTTTTCCATAGCCGTTTTCCGACACGGTAAGGATGGCGTTTCCTTCCGCCAGGATTTCCACTCCGACGACGCAGTCGTCTTCGTCCATGCGGATACCGGTGACGCCCCGGGCGTTCCGGCCCATATCCCGGACGTCTTCGGCATGGAAGCGGATGGCTTTCCCCTTCCGGGTTCCGAGGAATATATCCTGCTGGTTGTTCGTAATCTGGACGTCGATCAGGTCGTCCCCCTCATCGACGGACATGGCGATGATACCGGATGCCCTGGGATTCGCATAGGCCGCCAGGGCCGTCTTCTTGATGACTCCCTTCTTCGTCACCATGACGACGGATTTGTCATCCGCAAAATCCCGAACCGGCAAGATGGCCGCCAGGCGTTCTCCCTGGGCCAGATTGATCAGGTTGACGATGGCTTTGCCTCGCGCCGCCCTTCCTGCCTGAGGAATCTGGTAAACCTTCAGCCAGTATACCCGTCCGGCGCTGGTAAAGATCAGGATATAATGATGAGTCGAGGCGATGAAGATCTTTTCCACGAAATCTTCCTCTTTTGTCTGCATACCCACTTTGCCCCGGCCGCCCCGGCGCTGACTCCGATATAGACTCACGGCATTGCGCTTGATATACCCCGAATGGGATACCGTCACGACCATATCCTCCTCGACGATCATATCCTCGATACCGATGTCCTCCACACTGGTCACGATTTCCGTTCGCCGTTCATCGCCGAAACGATCCTTGATCTCTTCCATTTCCCGGATAATTACATCGAGGATTTTCCGGTTATCCCCCAGGATACCCAGGAGTTCCTGGATCAAACGGGTCAGCTCGCCGTATTCCGTATCGATTTTTTCGCGTTCAAGGCCCGTCAATCTCTGAAGACGCATATCCAGGATGGCCTTGGCCTGAATGTCCGACAGGCCGAAACGGGCACATAGACTGACCGTTGCCTCCTGCGGATTTGCCGCCTTCTTGATGACGGCGATCACCTCGTCGATATGATTCAGGGCGATGATGAGACCTTCCAGGATGTGGGCCCGCTCCTGCGCGCGGGCCAGTTCGAAACGGGTACGCCGGGTGACCACTTCACGCCGGAAATCGATGAAGCTGCTCAGGACTTCCTTCAGGTTGAAAACCCGTGGTTGCCCGTGATCAATGGCCAGCATGATGATCCCGAAGGAGGTCTCCATCTGGGTATGCTTGTAGAGCTGATTCAGGATGACCCCGGAGGGTTCGTCCCGTTTCAGGTCGATAACGATGCGAATCCCTTCACGATCGGACTCATCCCGCAGGTCGGCAATACCGCTGATCTTTTTCTCCTTCACGAGTTCCGAAATGGCCTCGATCAGGTTGGCCTTGTTAACCTGGTAGGGAAGCTCCGTCACGATAATGCTTTCCCTTTCGTTTCGGGCGTTGCGTTCAATCATGGCCCGGGCGCGCATCCGGACAATACCCCGGCCCGTTTTGTATGCCGAATAGATGCCTTCACGACCGTTGATGAATCCTGCGGTCGGAAAATCGGGACCTTGAATATAGCGCATCAGTTCTTCGATGGTAATATCCGGGTTGTTGATCAGGGCAACGGTGCCGCTGACGATCTCCCGCAGATTATGAGGGGGGATGTTGGTAGCCACACCAACGGCGATACCGGCGGAACCGTTGAGGAGAAGAACGGGAACACGGGAGGGTAAAACCGTCGGCTCTTCCATGGATTCGTCGTAGTTGGGCACGAAATCGACGGTTTCCTTGTCGAGATCGTTCAGCAGCTCCTCCGCCAGGCGATCCATCCGTATTTCAGTGTACCGCATGGCCGCCGGAGGATCTCCGTCGATGGAACCAAAATTTCCCTGGCCGTCGACCAGGGGATAACGCATGGAAAAATCCTGGGCCATGCGGACGATTGTGTCGTAAGCCGCCTGGTCCCCATGCGGATGGTACTTTCCGATAATATCGCCGACGATACGGGCGGACTTTTTGTAGGGCTTGTTCCAGCGATTTCCCATTTCGTTCATGGCGAACAAAACCCGGCGGTGAACGGGCTTAAGCCCGTCGCGAACGTCGGGAATGGCCCGGCCGATGATGACGCTCATGGCATAGCCCACGTAGGACTTCTTCATTTCCTCTTCAATATTTACAGGGAGGTTTCTCTGATGTAACGACTGATCCATGAAAACATTCCTTCCTTTTTTTCGCGATTACCTATTCTTG
>CAZIPU010000016.1:2861-16295 GCA_964541005.1 uncultured Syntrophales bacterium
GATTACCTATTCTTGTTATGCCGGTGCGACAAATATAGCCGTCTCGGTCGCAATGATGCCGCCATGATGGTTCCGTTGGTTTTCACCCTGGCCTGGAATGATCTTACACATCGAGGTTGGAAGCGTAAATGGCATTCTGGAAAATGAATTCCCGGCGAGGCTCGACCTGGTCGCCCATAAGGGTTGTAAAGATTTCATCGGCCTCGACGGCATCCTCCACCCTAACCTGAAGGAGGGACCGTTTTTCCGGATTCATCGTCGTTTCCCAGAGCTGCTCGGGATTCATTTCACCGAGACCCTTGTAACGCTGAATGGACAGGCCCTTCTTACCTAAAGACAAGACATGCTCGACCAAAGCGGCCATACCGGTCAATTCAACCGGCGGCGCCGTCAGGTCATCTTCCATGACCAGTCGGTACGGAGGCTCGCCGATCACGATGACCTGACTCAATAGGGTTTTGATCTCGACAAATTTTGGATTTTTCAACATATCCCGGTCGATGCAGGTGGTCTTCTCCTGCCCGCTTCGAAACAGGCGGAATATCATCTTGAACATGCCGTGTTCCGGATCCTGGTCGACCCGCGCTTCCTGAACAGATGCCCCGAGAGCCGCCGCAGTGCGCCGAAGGATCTTCTCCATAGATTCGTGGGTCTTGAAGTCCCAATCGGACAGGGCCGGATCGCCTGCAAGAATGCGGATCACTTCCCGATCCTTGTTTTCCTTTTCAAACTTATCCAGAACGGTTTCGATCCTCATAACCTTTTTCACGATGGCCAGCAGACGGTTGCCGTTGAAAAGCGTACCGGTCTCCGTCACCAGTCGGGTTTTCGCAACACCGTTTTCCAGGACGTAATTTTTCATGGCCTCTTCATCAGGGATGTACTTTTCCGATTTTTTTTCCGTCACTTTGAAAAGAGGCGGCTGGGCAATGTAGAGAAAACCCCGTTCGATGAGCTCACGCATCTGTCGGAAAAAAAATGTCAGTAAAAGTGTGCGGATATGAAGTCCGTCCACGTCGGCATCGGTCATGATGATCACCTTGTGGTAACGCAGGCGGCTGATATCAAAATCCTCTTCACCAATTCCCGTTCCCAGGGCGGTGACGATCACTTTAATTTCCTCATTCTGGAGCATCTTGTCGAACCGGGCCTTTTCCACGTTCAGAACCTTGCCCCTAAGCGGCAGGATGGCCTGGTTTTTCCGGTCCCGCCCCTGTTTGGCGGAGCCGCCGGCGGAATCTCCCTCGACAAGATACACTTCGCTGACGGACGGATCCTTCTCCTGACAATCGGCCAGTTTCCCCGGCAGGGATCCGACTTCGAGGGCGCTTTTCCGGCGGGTCAATTCCCTTGCCCTCCGGGCGGCGTCCCGGGCACGGGCCGCATCCAGGCACTTGTTCAGAATCTGCTTGGCAACGGCCGGATTTTCCTCCAGATACGTGCCGATCTTATCGTAGATGATCCCCTCCACCAACCCTCTGACCTCGCTGTTTCCGAGCTTCGTCTTGGTCTGACCCTCGAACTGGGGGTTTTTGATCTTGACGCTGATCACACAGGTCAACCCCTCCCGAAGATCCTCTCCTCTCAGGGATTCCTTGCCGTTCTTGAGGATATTGAAATTAACGGCGTAGTTATTGAAGACACGGGTCAGGGCCGAACGGAAGCCGATCATATGCGTTCCCCCTTCCGTTGTATTGATGCTGTTCGCAAAGGAAAAGATATTCTCCGCATAGGTGTCGTTGTACTGGATGGCCACCTCAACGCGGCAATCCTCCCGACTCCCTTCGACAAAGATCGGGTGTTTGTGCAGGACCTTCTTGTTCCGATTCAGGTACTCGACAAAGGAAACGATTCCGCCTTCATAAAAAAACTCATTTTTCTTGTCGGTCCTTTCATCAATCAGGTTGATTCTGACGCCCGAATTGAGAAATGCCAGTTCTCTCAGGCGGTTGGCCAGAATATCGTAACTGTATTCCAGTTCTTCAAATATTTCCTCATCGGGCTTGAAGGTCACTTTGGTTCCCCGACCACGGGTTTTTCCTACCATTTCAAGAGGCGCCTGGGGCACCCCCCGGCGATAGCTTTGCGTGTAGAGATTACCATCCCTCCTGACTTCCAGCTCCAAAGTCGCCGACAGGGCATTGACCGCCGACACGCCGACGCCATGGAGACCCCCGGAAATTTTATAACTGTCGTTGGAAAATTTCGCCCCGGCATGGAGTTTGGTCAACACCACTTCTGCCGCCGAAATCCCCTCTGTTTTGTGCATATCCACCGGAATGCCCCGACCGTTGTCGTCCACAACGACGCTGTTGTCCACCCGGACAGTGACCGTAATGGTATCGCAGTATCCCGCCGCCGCTTCATCGATGGCGTTGTCCACCACTTCGTAAACAAGGTGATGCAGGCCATCCTTCCCCGTTGACCCGATATACATGGCCGGCCGCTTCCGGACCGCCTCCAGACCTTCTAAAACCTTAATGCTATCCGCACTGTAATCCTCTATCATCGATTTTAAATCCTTCTTACCTTCCTGTTTTATAAACAGCTTATCAACCTGCAAATTTTATTACAAGTAAATAAATTTATTAATTAATTTAAAAATTAAAAATCCCTTTTTCCATTACTTATCAACAGTTCAGATCATTAAAGGCATAACCACGCATAGATACTCCTCATGACTGGCGGAACGGATCATACCAGGCTTTCTTCCCTCCCCCAGTTCAAAGGCAATGGTCTCCTCGTCGATCACTTCGACTGCATCGATCAGATAATCCGCATTGTAGCCAACTTCCAGGGGATCCCCGGTATAGGCCACGTCAATATCTTCCTTGGCCTCACCGACATCGGCATTCTGGGATTGCAGGATCATCCGGTTATCGGCAATGGTCAGCAGGACCGTTCGAAACTCTTCGGCCGACACAACGACCCACATCCGCCTTAAAGCATGTAGGAATCCATCTCTGGGTAAGAACAGCACCGTCCCTTTTTCCGTTGGAATTACCCTTTTGTAATCCGGATATTCCGCATTGATGAGGCTGACCTTCAAAAGGACATTCTCCGTCTGCACCAAAAACATCTGTCCCATCAACCCAATGGCGACATGATCCGGATCGTCTTCCACAACCTTGCGGATCTCGCCGACCCCCTTCCGGGGCAGGATCACGCCGACAGGAATATCGAGAAATTCCGCCGCATCGATACTCTTGTATGCCGTGGACAGGCGATGGCCATCCGTCGCCACCATTCGGATCGTATAGCCTTCTGTTCTTTTTTCGGTCTGCAAGAAAATTCCGTTCAAATTTTTTCTCAGTTCGTCCGTCGACATGGCAAAAAAGACCTTCCGAATCATTTCCTTGATCATGTTCCCCGACATGGGAAACAGCGGAACATTCTCTTCCGCGACAATACTCGGATATTCCTCGGCCGAAATGCCCATGATACGGTAAACCGCCTTTTGGCAGGTCAGGGTGACGATCTGCCTCTCATCCGTCTCAAAGTGAACCTCTTCCCCCTGAATTTCACGAATCATCTCGTACAGTTTTTTAGCGGAAAGGGTGATTTTTCCGGGATCTGCAACGTAGGCGTCGTAACGGGCGATCAGACTGATTTCACGATCTGTGGCCACAATGCGGACCCGATTTTCATCCGCTTCGAGGAGAATGTTGTTCAAGATGGGAAGGGTTGTTTTTTTATCGACGATCCCCAATGTTTTTTGCACTCCTTCCAGAAAAACATCTCTTTTGATCGTAAAGTCCATCTTTGTCGTTATCCTTTCAGTTTGTAAGTTCTTTAAATTTTTTAAAATTATTTAAATCAGTTGTAGTAAAAGGGCCTGTGGATAATGGGAACAGATTTTATATTTGCTTTCCTTTCGACTTCTTTGGTCGTTTTTCGCCTGTGGATAAGGCGGGTAGTTTAAAGTTAGCGCCTCTGGAAAAGTCCATCTTCAATGTCCTGAAGGGTCTTTTTCATTTCCTGATCGGTCTCGATCAATTTTTTTATTTTGTTGTCCGCGTAGATCACCGTCGAATGGTCCCGCCCGCCCATTTTCTCTCCGATATCCGGAAAGGAAGCGCTGGTCAGTTTACGTGACAGGTACATGGCGATCTGTCGTGCCAGGGCAAGTTTCTTGTTTTTTTTGGGAGATTTTAAATCGGAAATTTTAATATTGTACCGGTCAGCGATGCCTCTCATGATGTCATCGACGGTGACATTCACCTTTTCCGTTGTTTTCAGAATCCTTGCCAGCACCTGCCGGACCAGATCCAGGTCGATTTTCCTCTTTGTCAGGGATGCATAGGCAATGGACTGGGTCAGAAAACCTTCCAGCTCCCGGATATTGGATTCGGCATGGGATGCGATGTAAAAGGCGGCATCAGAGGGCAGAGCGATCTTGTTTTCCTGGGCCTTTTTTTCCAGAATGGCAATCTTTGTTTCAATTTCCGGAGGTTGAATATCGGCAATTAAACCCCATTCAAAACGTGAGCGGAGCCTCCCCTCGAGATTGGGTATATCCTTCGGGAAATTGTCGCTGGTCATGACGATCTGCTTGCCGGAATCGTGGAGGGTATTGAAGGTATGAAAAAATTCCTCCTGCGTCCGGTCCTTACCGGCAATAAACTGAATGTCGTCAATCAAAAGACAGTCGATATTTCGAAACTTCTCCCGAAATTTCGGCATCTTGTCATGACGGATGGAGCTGATCAGCTCGTTGATGAATTCTTCCGCCGACACGTACAGGACATTCATTTCCGGGTAGAGGGAATAGGTTAAAAGTCCGATGGCATTGAGAAGATGGGTTTTCCCCAGACCGACGCCGCCATAGATGAAAAAAGGATTGTAGTTCTTGGCCGGGTGTTCCGCCACTGCGATTGATGCGGCATGAGCGAATTGGTTGGACGCGCCGATCACGAAACGCTCGAAGCTATAGTTGGCATTCAGAGTGTGATGGTACTGTACTTTCGATATTTTGGTCGTTGTTGCCGGGATTTTGGGGACCGTGATTTCGGTGGAAGTGGAAGGGGAAGAATCCCCCTGGATGATGACAAATACAACGTTCACATCATAACCGATGAGGTTGACGAGACACTCCCGAATCGTGTGAAGATAATTCTCAACGAGCCAGTCCTTGAAAAAGCGATTCGGCGCGGCCAGGGAAACCTGATTTTCATCGACGGAGAGAATCCGGATCGGCTTGATCCAGGTTTCAAAATTCTGCTTGGAAAGCTTTTCCTGAATCAATTTTTGAGTGTTTTCCCATAAAATATGCAAAGTTAAAAATCCTCATCAACAACATTATCCACAGATGTGGATAGGTTCTGCAGACCCGTGGGGGCGGCCGGTTATTGGCCGTCCCCGGTGATTCCTTGAATCGGGATGACTGCTACTTCTCGGGGCTGAGATGAAGCAGGAGCTCAACAATACGCCCCAGTTCTTCCGTGGAGGAAAAGCGGATTTCAATCGCCCCATTCCTATCCTTTTTCTTGATCTGGATTTTGGTCAAAAAGAGGAGGGACAACCTCTTTTCCAGATCGTCCAGGTACAACTCCCGCTTTGCAGTCTTTTTTTCTTTTTTCGGTGTTTTCAGGGCTTGGATGAGCTTTTCCGTTTCACGGACGTTCAAATCTTTGGCCACGATTGCTTCGAAAACGACGGTTTGCTCTTCAGCCGCATCGACGGAAAGAATGGCCCGGGCATGCCCTGCCGTAATTTTTTTTTCGATCAAGGCCTGCTGGATCTTTCCGGGGAGTTTCAGCAGGCGAATCGTGTTGGCTACAGTGGAGCGGTCCTTTCCGATCTTGGTTGCGATGCTTTCGTGGGTCTGGCCGAACGTTTCCACCAGGGTCCGATAGGCGTTTGCCTCTTCCAGTGGATTCAGTCCCTCCCGCTGGAGATTTTCTATCAGGGACAGTTCGGCGGCTTCGGCGTCGCTTGCGTTCCGGATCACGATGGGGACATCCTTCAGCCCCGCTTCCTGGGCGGCACGCCACCGCCTTTCTCCGGCAATGATTTCATAACCCGAATCGTATTTTCTCACGACGATGGGTTGAATAATGCCGCTTTTACGAATGGAGGCAACGAGTTCCTTCTGTTCCCGGTCGCGAAAATCCTTTCTCGGCTGGAAGCGATTCGGCGTGATTTCCTCGATGCCGCATGAAATTAGGTGGGGCCTGTCTTGCATCTCCACCAGAAGGTCGGGAAACATGGCCTCTAATCCACGGCCCAAGGACTGCTTAGGTGGCATTTAAATCCTCCCGCAATTCAGAAATTCTCTGGTCAATTCCAGGTAAGATTGGGCTCCCCGGGATCGGATGTCGTAAAGAATGATGGGAAGGCCGTGACTTGGACTTTCGGACAGGCGGACATTGCGGGGAATAACCGTCTGAAAGACCTTGCTTCCGAAATGTTTTCGAATATCCTCGCTGACCCGGTGCGACAGAAGATTTCTCGCATCGAACATCGTCAGCAAAATTCCCCCCAGGGTCAGTGACGGATTGAGACGGGTCTGTACGATTTTCAAGGTATTCAGCAACTGGCCCAATCCCTCCATGGCAAAATATTCACATTGCAACGGCACCATCAGACTGTCCGAGGCGACCAAGGCGTTGATCGTCAAAAATCCAAGGGAAGGCGGACAATCCAATATCACGAAATCATAGGCGATACCCAGATGCCGTAGAAAATTGCGAAGACGCTTTTCCCGTTCCTCCAGGTGGATGAATTCGACTTCAACCCCAATGAGGTCCTGGTTTGAGGGTATCAGATCCAGATTGGGGATCTGGGTCGGAATGACCGCCTCCTGGAGTGAAATTTTACCGATCAGGGCATGGTAGAGATTTTTGTCATGAATCTGACGTTTATCCACCCCCATGCCGCTCGTCGCATTCCCCTGTGAATCGCAGTCGATAAGGAGGGTCCTTTTTTCTGCCACGGCCAGGCAGGCAGCCAAATTAACGGCCGTCGTGGTCTTGCCGACCCCTCCTTTTTGATTTGCGATACAGATGATTTTGCGCATGATGCGTTCGAGTTTTCATATCCCTGTTGAACGTAAAGTCGGGGAACCCATAACACAAATCAAAGGTTTTTTTAAGGCGAAAAATACCGGTTCCTAAGGCATTGATAACAGGGCATAATAAAAGGTAAGTTCGACATAGGGAAGCCGCTGTGGGGATCATTTCCGGTCGGGTCCGCACAAGGGCCTGTTACAGAGGCTCCGGACGGAATGAAAGGGAAACCGAATCCCCGTCATGGTCCGATTCGTTTGTAGAAAACGATGGCCATGAAAACGGTAAATCCTTTGACAAAAGGAAGGATATCCGATAAGGGGCCAAAGGGGTGGACGCCTCTAAAGGATGCTGTATACCTTCAAAAAGAAGAATACACCGGGCGTGTTTATGGAAAGATGAAGGACCTGCTGACGAAACTTCCCAAATATCTGTCCCTGTTTTTCGTTTCGACCTATGTACTAGGCTTGGCGGTGTATCTTTTCCGTTTCTTTGCCGTAACGACGTGGTCGGAATACGGCATCGGCATTCTGACAGTCGGTCTTTCCGGCTTTGCCCTGGGCGGCGTTTGCCTGTCCCTGCTGGAAAACTTCTTCCGCCGTTACCGCCAGACCATTTTATTCTGGTTACCGTTCGTGCTTTTGTTTGTTTCCGCCCTGGCATTCCAGCTGATCTGTCAGAATCGGTTCAATCCCCTTTTGCTGCAAAAGGGGAACCTGTGGGCAGGACAGGTTGTCCAGATCCTTTTGTTCTATCTTGCCCTCATTCCCGTTTTTTTCCTGTCGGGCCTGTACATCGGGCTCAGTTTTCTGGATCTGTCTGAGGATTCCGCCCAGGCCTGCGCTTTTCACCTGCTTGGGTTGGCTGCCGGATTGCTTCTCGTCATTTTTTTTCAGTCTTTTCTACACCCCTTTTACCTGCTTGCCGCACTTTTCCCGGTGCTTGCCCTGGCGGCCCTGTGCCGGTTCTTTGTGCTGCGTTACGCCATGTTTTTAACCGCTCTGATTCTGCTTCTGTTCGTAACGGGATTCGGTGCCTGGCGGATCATCGACGGAAATCAGGCACACATTCCCGATTACAAGACACTTGCTTCCGCCATGCGGGTACCGGGAAATACGGTAGCGGCCGAAATATTCGCCCGGGACGGCTATTACCGGCTCCTTGATAATGTCACGGAGCGCCGCCAAATCGACCTGTCGAAACAAGACGGGTTGCCGAAGATTCCTGACCGCCCCCCGGCCCGGGGTCTCTATCGGGACGGGGACCGGTTGACAGGCTTATATAAAGGAGGGCAAACCGATCGGGCATATTTTAACGCCTCTGTTGAAGCGTTTCCCTACCTGTTGAAGCCGACGGGAACATACCTCCTCATCGGCACGGACGGGGGGTTCAAAATTCATGAAACCTGGGGAGAAAACCGTGTCATCAGGGCCGTTGAACCGGTCAGAACTGTGTATGAACTGGTCCGGAAAGAAATTGCCGGTATGATGGGGATCACCATGACCTGCCAATCTCCCCTGGCCGTGCTCGAACCGAAGCGTTTCGATCTGATCGACATGAGTGCCGATTTTCTGAAAAGTGCGGATGCCAACCGCTACGGTGTGACGGTGGAAGCTCTGAGCCGCTATTTTGTTTCGCTGCGGGAAACCGGGATTCTGTCGCTTCCCGTTGAAACTGCCGGTTTTCCCGGCTATGGCATCAAGATGCTGGTTACGGTAAAGCTGAGCCTTCAACGAAGCGGCGTGAAGGAGCCGGGCCGGCATGTCATGGTTTATCGATCCGCTCCCGGCGCGCGGATTTTAGTATCCCGCCGGGGTTTCACGCAGAAAGATATCGCCGCGTTGAAAACATTCTGCCGGGATCGCTTCTTGGATGCGTCCTGGTATCCGGGGATCGCCCCGGCCGAGGCCGGGGTATTGCATCGCCTTCCTGTCGATATGTCGGCTGTAAACGGGGACGCGGTGCCGGATGCCCTGCAGGAAGCCGCCTTGACCCTATTCCGGGCGCCGGGAACGGCGGGGGTCGATTCCCGGTTAAAACTGGAACCGGCAACCCTTGATCGACCCTTTTTCTATGCGGTTTACCCCTTGAGTGACATCCGGGTCTTCCTGGCACGTCTTTCCGTGATTCCCCGTGCTGAAATGGGCCATTTTGTCAACCTGGCGGTTTTGCTCCAGGTACTGATGATCGGGGCTTTTGTGATGTTGATTCCCCTGATCGGACGAAAGGGCGTTACGTCGGGTCGTTCTCTTCTTGCAACGGCCGTCTATTTCGCCTGTCTTGGCTTGGGATTTGTCCTGAGTACCATTGCCCTGATCGATCGCTGCACTTTTTTCGTGGGAGACGGTCCGGGCGCCGCTGCGGCCGTCATGACGGGGATGCTGGTCTTTTCCGGTTTCGGGAGCTACAGCGCCTCGAAATATGACCCGTTGTCCGATAAAGGCGTCAAGTGGGCCGTGTTGCGCATCATGCTCTGCCTGGTCCTGTATGTTTTTCTGTTGATACCGGTTCTGTCGCTGCTGATTCCGTTATCCCCGATGATCAAAATAGTCATTTCCCTTTTCATTACTGCCCCCGCGGCGTATACCATGGGCCTGCCCCTTGCTCTGGGCCTGATGTCCCTCCGGGAACGGACGGATTATCTGCTGCCCTGGGCCCTCGGAATTTACGGGATTTCCGGCGTTATTTCCCTGCCCCTGGCCATGCTGATCGCCGTTGCCTGGGGAATACACCTCCTTTTCTTTATTGCCGTGTTCCTTTATTTTGTGGCCATCTGGGCTTATCCCGGAGGGGGGCCCGGCGTTCGCAAGATAATAACCAAGGCCTAAAAAATTCTTTGTTGACCGGCACCCAATATGTTAACTTTAAAAGGAGGCATGTAAATACATGCCGGACAAAAGCAAAACCGTGCTGTTTGCGTTTTTCGCACAGACGGGATGATGGGTAATCAGAGACAAAGCGCAACGGCGGATCGGAATATGGCCCGGGAAAAGATAAGAAATCCGAAGCAAACCGAAAGAGGGGATGCCCTGTTGAACCGGCGTTCTTTTCTGAAAGGGATGGTCGGGTCGAGTGTGATCGCCGCGGCCGGGTCTCTTGCCATTTCCTCGGTTGCCGGAGCCGCCGCAAACGCGCGTGATAATACCGGACGCTGGAGTGAGATCCTGGATATTGTCGTTGTCGGATCCGGTTTTGCCGGCCTGGCAGCCGCAACGGAAGCGGCAGAACGGGGCATGAAGGTGGTCGTACTGGAAAAAATGCCGCGTTACGGGGGAAACTCCGCCATCTGTCACGGGGAGTTCGCGGCCTCGGATGACCCCTACCATCTGCGGGATAAACTGGAACTGGGCGATGACGGACCGGCCCGCCATGCCGAGGATATGCTCCGGGCGGGGAATTATTATGGAAAACCCGATCTGGTCCGGGTCGTGGCGGAACAGGCTCCCGCGGCATTAACCTGGCTTCTGGAAGGAGCTGGAGTTAAAATTCAGGAAAGTGTTCTGGCAGCCCCCGGCCATTCTTCTCCCCGAATTTATTCCGGAATCGGCGGATCGGGAGAGGTCCTGGTGGAGGCGCTTAAAAAAAGAGCCGAACAGAGCGGTGTCGTGATCCGCACCAATGAGCAGGTGACGGCCATCTGGCGGAACAGTTTTTCCGCTCCCGTGGTCGGCGTGGAGGTGCAACGGGGCAAAAGACGGTCGAATATCTACATCCGGCAGGCCCTGATCCTGGCCTCCGGCGGGTTCAGCCGCGATCTGGCCATGCGCCAGGTGTACAATCCGGCCGTAGGGTCCTCGTACCAGTCAACGAATCATCCGGGGGCGACAGGGGAACTGATTCAATCTGCCCGGGTGGTTGGCGCCGATGTCACCCAGATGAACTTCGTACAGGTTTATCCCTTTGCCGATCCGGTAACCGGACGGTTTGATGTGCCGTCTGTTTTTGCCCTCCGGGGGCCGGCTGTGGGAATGATCTTTGTGGATGAGAAGGGAAAACGCTTCGTCAATGAAGCGGCCGACGGGGAGACCTGCGCCCGTGCCCAGATTCGTGCGGGAGGCAAAAAAAGAGTCACATTTGCCCTCTTCAATGAAGCAATGATTTCGGCAATGGGGACAAACGACGAGATCGTATCGGGCATGAAGGCAGGGCGTTTTGCCCGTGGAGAAACGCTTGCGGATCTGGCGCGTTTTCTGGAAATTCCTCCGGAGAACCTGGAAAAAACCGTTTCCGACCACAACCGGTATATCCGGGAAGGGGTCGATCCCGTGTGGGGAAAGAAAAGCATGAATCGGATGATTCCCCTGGAGAGCGGTCCTTTTTTCGCCCTTTCCCAGTGGCCGGCCGTGCACGGCACCCTCGGCGGGCTTCGCATCAATACCCGGGCGCAGGTTCTTGACATCCGAAGTAATCCAATTCCCCGTCTTTATGCTGCCGGTGAAGTGACGGGGGGGATTCACGGTGCAAACCGCCTGCCGGGGAACAGCATCCCCGAGTGCATCGTTTTCGGGCGTATCGCCGGAGCCAATGCGGCGGCGGAAAAGTTCCCGGCCTGACACGGCGGGAGAGATAAGCGGAGGAAGCACACAAGAGCGTCTGTTTACAGAACCGAATCTTCTTTTCCTTCCGGGTTGCCGTCGGGTGAATAAAAAAGGCAACCAGCCGTGAGGATTGCAAGGGGGGTGGTATGATCTGCAGGCCTTTTTCACGCATCCTGATCTTGACGGTTTTCTGCTGTTTTTTCAGCGGTTTTTTCCCTTTCACCTCCTCTGCGGGAGAACACCGTCCCGTCTGGCTCTTCAACGAGCAGGGGGACCGCATCACGCCATCCTTGAACGCCGTCGATTCCTACAGCCCGAAAAGAACCTGCGGAACCTGCCACGATTATGATTCCATCACAAAAGGATACCACTTTCAGCAGGGCTTCGATCAGATGAGCGAGGGTAACGATCCCCGGCGGCCCTGGCTCCTGTCGCCCGGAATGTTCGGCCGCTATTTTCCTTTTGTCGCACCGGGACTGGTCGCATCGAAAACCAACAGGAACATCCGTCAGATCGATCGTACGACCTACGACTGGATCGGAGGGATGGGAAAAACAGGACCGGGGGGAGAGACCCTGTCACGGGCCTGCGGCGCCTGCCATCCCGGCGGCGGTCCTCTGGAGTACGGGAGGGGAACGCAGGGACGTCCCGACCTGACAAAGAACCTGATTGCCGGTGAAAAGGCGAACCGGATGGCCCTGGACGGAGATTATTCCTCCGGGATGACGCCGGACGGCCGGAGTCACTTCCGCGAAAGCGGGGTCATGGAAGCCGACTGTCTGCTTTGCCACGCAGCGGCTTATCGCTTCAACGCGCGCATCCAACAGATCAACCGCCGCAATTACCGCTGGGCGGCCACTGCCGGGGCAGGGCTGGGGACGGTGTCGGGCGCGATTTTCGAGTACAGCGATCCTGCGGCCGGCCCGGGGCATTCGCGTTTTCTGACAGGTACCTGGAATTTCAGCAAGCGTCCCGTTGTGCGGTATGCCTGGAACGACCGGCGGATATTCACACCGGAGGGACGGTTGCGCGGCAGCCTGATCAGCCGGGGTGTTTCGTCCCGCAATTGCCTGCAGTGCCATGCCCCGGCAGCGGCAACGGCAACCGGGCAGATCCATGACGTATCCTTTGACGCCCATATTGCCAAGGGTCTTCGGTGCACCGATTGTCACCCCCTGATTGGAAAGACCAGCCGGGATCGGCTGCAGCACCAAATCGCCAAGGGGCGGTCGGAAGTCCTCAGGGTTCGGGATGACCTGGATGGCATTGGCCTGAAAACCTGTACGGGGTGCCATCTCAATGGCCGGTACAGACCCACCCGCACGGGTATGCCCGCGAAGGCAACCCATCCCGGAAAAACCCATGCCGATCGTTTCCCCCGGGGGTCTGCTCATTTTTATCTGATTTCCTGCAGCGGCTGTCATCATGCCGCACGCCCGGCAAGAGGGATGACTCTCCTGGATCTCAGTAACGGTGTGGAATCGGGTTATACGGCCGACGATCTTGTCCTGGCATTGTTACCGGGCGTGTACGAACGGAAGGCCAAAGAGCCGTGGGCACCCTGGATCACACGGGTCGGACGGGGCAGGACAGGGGATGAATATTACACGGCGCATGTGCCGAAGGGCATTCAGTGGTTCGGGGAACAGCAGAAAAACGGTGAAATAAGGCCCATTCCGCTCCGTTACGTCAAGGCGGCGGCAGACGAATTGAAGGGTTTGACCACCCGTTCCGTCAAGGACGCCGACGGGACCATGCGTAAAATAACCTCCGTTCTTTCCGACAGCGACATCCGGAGGATGATCCAGGCCCTGACAGGACGCGGTTTTGATAACGTCGTCTATCTTTCCGACCGGGTTTACCGTCTCCGGGATGGAAAACTGACCGAC
>CAZIPU010000016.1:16395-21367 GCA_964541005.1 uncultured Syntrophales bacterium
CGCAGGAAACCTGCCCTGTTTATGCCGGATTGAAACGTGCAGGCAAGCCGCTCGTGTACGTTTTGTCGGGGGGGCTGACGGCTTGGAGACGCAGCGGTTTCGCCACGGCTTCCGAAGAAAGGATTCCCCGCCTGGCCGTGCCGGGGATTTCAAGGGATACGCTCCGTGAATATTTCCAAAAGAGGAAAGAAACGCTGATCCTGGATATCCGGTCCGCCGCCGCTGTCCGTATCCGCCCGATACCCGGTGCCATCAATATTCCCATGAGCCGTCTTCACGAACGCTACGGTGATATTCCGCTGGATCGGCCGGTGGTGGTGGTGGATGATGATGGAACGCGTGACCTGCTGGCCGCCAGTTACCTGCTCCGCAAGGGCGTGCCCGTTACGGCCAGGCTGCGGGGTGGTGCCGTGACCCTGTTCCATGCCGGGGCGGAAGGAGGTAACAGATGAAAAAGGAAATCTTCACCCGCATTTTATGCCTGATCTTCACGGCCGGTCTTCTATTCATCCCGCCGGCCTGGGCGGTGAACGGTCAGGAGGCAACAGGGGAAGGCTCCTTACAGTGCCTGAATTGTCATCGGGACGAACCCTTCGCGGCCGCTTTTTCCCGATCCGTTCACGGCAATAACGGCTGTTTGAGCTGCCATCGGGGAATAACATCCCCTGAGAAACACATGACGGGGGAGGAAAAACCGCAGCTTCTGTCCTGTGGTGCGTGCCATGGCGGCATTTCCGGGCGGTACGAAAAGAGCTACCATGCGGTTTATCAGAACATGACCTGCCGGGACTGCCACCGGAATATTCATGCTCTTCAGAAGAAAGACGGGGAGATCCGGAAAAATGCCGTTCAAACCTGCACGGGCTGTCATCCCTATGCAGAATATGGCGCTTTAGGGCACACCGGAAAATTTCTGGAGGGAAACCGGGATGCCGCTTCCTGCAGCGATTGCCACGGCATCCACGATACGCCGGCCTATGATACGGCGTTGCCGCGCGATCGGGCGGCCATGCGGATTTCCACGACGGGAAAATGCAAATCCTGCCATGCCGATCCGGCATTGGCGAAACGGAATCACCTGTCGGCCTCCGTAATCGAGCGCTACGGCGAAACCTATCACGGAAAGGTCTACAATGTAGGTTACCCCGAGTTGGTAGCGGGTTGTGCCGACTGTCACACAGGGCATAACATCCTTCCCCCGGAGAACAGGCGATCTGCATTGGCGCCGGTTCATCTGGCCGAACGCTGTGCCCGGTGCCACCAGGGATTCCACCCCCGTTTTGCCCGTTACATCGGCCATCCCGATTACAGTACACCGGAACAGAGCCCGGCCCTGTTTATAACCAATATTTTCATGATTGCCCTTTTGGCGGGGACCTTCCTCTTTTTCTGGGTCCACTCCCTGTTGTGGTGGCGGAAGGTTTACAGCCTGAAATGCCGGGAACGCCGGGGATACCTGAAACCCCGTGCCATTATCCCCGAATGCGA
Organism: uncultured Syntrophales bacterium; assembly: GCA_964541005.1. Taxonomy (GTDB): domain Bacteria; phylum Desulfobacterota; class Syntrophia; order Syntrophales; family JAAYKM01; genus JAAYKM01. The sequence continues at coordinate 17,884 of CAZIPU010000016.1, forward strand.
TATCGGCCGGCAGGTTCAGCGCTTTACCCCTGTCGAGCGGGGCATGCATGTCGCCCTGATCCTGTCCTTCTTTACCCTGGTCATGACGGGCTTTCCCCTGAAATACCACGATACGGCCTGGTCAAAGGTCCTGATCGGCTTTTTCGGCGGGGCGGACATGGCGGGGATCTTTCACCGGATCGCCGCGGTCGTGCTGATTGGCCTGTTTCTGTATACCCTGTGGCTTTCCCTGAGGTTTCTCTTTCCGGGATGGAAGGCCACGGGCTGGCTGGGCAGGCTTTTCGGACCGGATTCGCTTTGTCCGAACCTGAAGGATCTGCAGGATATCAAGGGCATGTTCCTCTGGTTTTTCAACCGGGGGGAGATGCCGCGGTTCGACCGCTGGACTTACTGGGAGAAGTTCGACTTTCTGGCCGTTTTCTGGGGGATGACGGTAATCGGCGGTTCCGGCCTCACCCTGTGGTTTCCCGAAGCCGCTTCCTATGTTTTTCCCGGTTGGGTTGTCAACGTGGCGGCCCTGGTACACTCCGAAGAGGCCTTTCTGGCGGCGATTTTCATCTTCACGGTGCATTTTTTCAACAACCACCTGGTACCCAACAAGTTCCCTCTGGAAGACAACATCTTTACAGGGCGGTATTCCGTCGAGGCGCTGCGCGAGGAGCGGCCTCTGGAATACGAACGCCTGGTCGGAGAGGGAAGACTGGAGGGGATGAAAAGGCCGGCACCGGGTATCGTCACCCAGTTTCTTTCATCGGCCTTCGGCCTGATGAGCCTTCTGCTCGGGCTCTTTTTGACGGCTCTGATCTTCTGGGCGGTCATCTTTTATTGAATGAAAAAGGCGGGGTCCGAATGACCCCGCCTGAAAGCATATCCTCGGCAGATTCTCTTTAATTAATTCAAGGGTTTTACTGAGTCGATCTGTTTCTTAAATGCCGGCGATAAAGTCAGGGCGTCAACGGTAAAGACGGTCCAGGCGCTCCAGGGAGCCCCGGGGAAAACGCTTTGAGATCGGATACGCCAGAAGCCTTTCGTATCGATCTTGACCGCCGCAGACGTCACGCCGTAGGTCGTTTTCAGATCGGTCGGCGTTAATTTTTTCGTCACAAAAAATCCCGAAGGGGTATTGGGTTTGGAAAACGGTTTCCACTGGAATTCGAAGTTAACCCCGTAATTGGGATCGTGTTTGACCTGAATCTTGACGTTTGCCGGAACAACCACGAATTTCTGATTCACGGCCGGTAACACGATGACGGGCGCCTGGGGTGTCGGCAATAGCGGCGAGCTTGGGGGTTGCGTGCTGGCCAGATACTGCCGCTGGGCACTTGACAGCACGGCGGCACTCCTCGGGTAGCTTACGCCGGGTTCCGTATTGCCGGAAACGACATTGCAGGCCACGCCCGCTTTAAGCCATGGATTTTCCGTACAGTTGCTGGATGTTTCGGAATAAAGGATGACGGAAGAGGTATTGGCGATGGGTTTGAAAATCTTTTCATGGGCGACTTTCGAATTTTTAAACCACTCCCCCGTTGCCTTGACCTGAACCGTGGGGGGGCAGGCGGCAACGGATGACGCATTCCAATAACCGCAACTTCCTTCAAAATCATACACAATCTTCTCCGGTGTCGCGCTCTTCAGCGCGACGCTTTTCACGGAACAGGACATGTTGCCGCAGCCTTCACCCTGCGTATCGAGGGTGGCGGCAAACCCTGTGGCCCCCAAAACCAGGCAAACCAAAATCGCCATAACCGTATTCAACCATAAATTCCGCATCATTGTCACCTCCACTGTCCGGTTTAAGTTGTCTGATCGTTAACTGTCCAAGTCAGGTTTACCTGCCGTATTTCCCCGTGGTTTGAACCTGTCCCCCCGTATCGCAAAGTACAGCCATAGCAATGTTATGCATGAGCAACCGTAGGCAAAGACATCACCATAAAGTGTGTAACACGTACCACCTGAGCCTCTTGAAATCAAGCCCGTTGCGGTACCGGAAGAAAATAAGCGGTCCATAAGAGCAACCGGCCGTCCAAAGGAATCGAAAATCACGGAGGGACCGGTGTTGGAGGCAACCACGACGGGCACCCTGTTTTCAACCGCCCTGAAACGGGAGGCGATATTGTGCTGCCGGGGCGCTGCGGAAAGACCGAAGTGGTTGTCGTTGGTGAGTTGAACGATGGCGGCGACGCCATTTCCGGCCAGGGGGCGGATAAAATCGGGAAAAAGATTTTCCCAGCAGATGATGAGCGCGATCTTGAGATCCCTTTCGGGGAAAACATATCCCGGTTGATTGCCCGGCAGGATATTGAAACTCTTATGAACGATCCAATGCGGCCAATTCAAGTCAGGTTGGCCGGGCAGATACTCGGCAAACGGGACGAGCCGTCTTTTGCGGTAGGGTGTGGAAAGCGTTCCATCGGGCGTGACGAGGTAGGCCGAGTTATAGGATCGCGTTCCGAGTTTGATCGTATGGGTGACCGGATCGGCCGGGAGAGAAAATTTTTCGTATTCCGAAGTCCCTAAAATCAGGGGAATATGGATTGACCGGACCAATTTCTTTACCTGCTCCGTCTGGAACGGATCGTTGGGGAATCCTCTCAGGGCCGTTTCCGGCCAGACAATGAATGACGGGTTCTGACGCGCTGCGTCCCGGGTCAATTTTTCCAGGCGCTGCAGGGATGCCAGGCGTCCCGAAGCGGTCTGCCGTTCCGTTAAAAGAATGCCGGGCTGGATGACGGAGGCCAGGATGTTCCTGGATGAGGGTGTTTGAGACAGTTCCCAGGTTCCCCATGCCCAGAAGCCCGGGATAAGAACCAGGACGGCCGCCGCACGCCGCCATGAACGATTGAAGATGAGCTCATACACCGCTGAATTGGCCATGACCAGAAGAAAGGTCACGCCATATTCGCCGGTTATGGTCATGATCTGAAGCAAGGGCAGGTTCTCATGCTGGGTGTAAGCCAAGGAGGCCCATGGTAAAGCCAGAAAACCCGCATGCGCCTTGATAAAATCGAGGGATACCCAAAGGGATGGTGCGACGAGCAGGCGGGGAAGTTTTGTCCTTGCGAGAAGGGCCAACCCGCCGCACCAGGCCGCCGGATACAGGGCCAGGTAAAAAGCGGCCATGCCGCAATGATGATAACGAAATCCCGGCACATGTAAGATCCAGGAGAAGACGAACAGGTTTGCAAGAAGTCCGTAAAACAGACCGATCCAACAGGATTGGACCGGCCCCAGACCCCTGCATGCGATCAAGAGGGGAACGAGGACAATCCAGGCCAGCCGCCCCTGATCAGGGTCCGGCAGGGAGAGAAAGAGAAGGGCCGCCGAAAGACCGGCCAACGCGATGCGCCGGGAGATGTCGAACGCTGAACCGGGAATTTTGTTCATGACAACCTTATTTGCGCCGCGATTGACGGATTCAGGACATGCCGTCATCACGGCCGAAATAACATGAATGCAGGGGAATTGAAACCCTGTATTTGCGAAC
>CAZIPU010000017.1:0-9360 GCA_964541005.1 uncultured Syntrophales bacterium
TCGATCACCCGGAAATTCCTGACCGAACCCAGTATGTATTCGTAATCGTTCATGAGGGCAATATCCGCATCGGATCTGAAAAGCGGGCTGAAGCGGATGTTAATTTTTCCGGTCCAGTTCGTTTCGAACGGCCCGGCCCAGTTTTTCCAGGATGTAGGGTTTTTTGAGATAGGCTCCGGCACCGATCGCCAGGGCGGCATTTACGCGTTCCGTTTCCGAATAACCGCTCACGATGACAGCCTTCTGTTCCGGGTGGATTGTGAGGATGCTTCGGTACGTGTCCAGACCGTCCATGCCGGGATCCATGATCATATCCAGCACGATGAGGTCCGCCTTATTTTTCCTCATGTATGTCACGGCTTCCTCGCCGCTGGAGACGGCTGTTGCGGTGTAATTCAATTTCCGGAGCATTGCCGTTGCCAGGTCACGCTGTTCTTCGACGTCGTCTACAACCAGAACGGTTTCTCCATGGCCGATGCTGTCGAATATGGATTGGGAAATAGTCTCTTCGGGCCGCTCTTCCCTTGTTGCGGGGAAATAGAGGGTGAAGGTGCAGCCTTGTCCTGCCTCACTTAGAATGTCAATGTAGCCGTTATGATCCCGGACCGTTCCCCAGACCACTGACAGGCCCAGACCTGTCCCGCTTCTCCCAAGAATTTTCTTTGTGTAAAATGGTTCGAAGATGCGTTTGATGTCGTATACGGAAATCCCTTCGCCCGAATCGGAGACGGAGAATACCGAATAATCGCCCGCCATAATTTCATCGTAACCCCGGACGGGCCGGTCCATATATTGATTACGCGTTTCAATGGTCAACCTGCCGCCCTTCGGCATGGCTTCTGCCGCATTGGAAATGAGATTCATAATCGTATTGCCGAGCTGAACAGGGGACCCACTGATATTCAAAAGGTCCGCTTCCAGGGCGGTTTCAAGACGGATATCGGGATGCAGGACGATGATTTTCTCGAAATCCGGTGTCTTCAGATAATCCTGGATCAGAAGATTGAGGTTGATGACCGTCCGGGATTGGACACCTCTCCGGGCAAGGGTGAGCATGTCTTCAATGACGGCGGCGGCTCTTTCTCCCGCATCCATGATTTTCTTGACGTGGGGTCTTGCAGGACTGTCTTCCCCGATATTAAAAAGCAGCAGTTCGGAATAACCCATTAAAACCCCCAAGACATTATTGAGATCATGAGCCACGCCTCCGGCCAGCAGACCAAGCGCTTCCATCCTTTCCGCCCGCTGAAGGCGATCTTCCAGTTCCTGCCGCCTTTCTTCCGTTTTCTTGTGTTCGGTGATGTCCCGCACAATTCCCACGGCATGCCAGCCCTTTCCAAGTTTAATTGCGGAAAGCGACAGTTCAATAGGGAATTCGCTGCCGTCTTTTCTTCGGGCCTGAAACTCCATGGTTCTGACGGTGGCTTTGCCCCGGCCGGTTTGCTTGAATTTGAGAAAGGCGGTACGATACTGTTCCAGGTAACGCTCAGTGGCAAGGAGTTGATGCAGATTCTGCCCCATTGCCTCGCTGCTTTTGTAACCAAAGATATGCTCAGCTGCCGGGTTCCAGAATGAAATGCGACCGGCTGGGTTTATCATGAGGATGGCATCCCGGGCCGAATCCGTTATGACGCGCATCAGCGATTCGTTCTTGGAATGCGCATCAAAGTGTGGCTCATTCCGCTTTCGCTTTTTCAAATCATGAAGGATTGCTTCGTGTTTCGGATTATGAGCGCATTCGTTGCCTTGTTTTTCGTCTGACATAATCGTCTCAAGTCAATTTATTATTGTGTTTTTAGGAAACAGGGGACGCTTTTTTCTGCTGAAGTGGTGGTACAAACGGTAAATATTTTAATTCAAACAATCTAATGAGGAATGGCCTAGTTATACAAATAATCTTCTTAATAACACACTTTGGCAAATTATCATAATAATCATTAATTAGCCCCAAGTAATGATTATTAGACATTTAGTGACTATTTATGAACAAGCTTCCTGTGGAAGTCATTGCAGAGATGACGGGGTACGGGTATTTTGATCCGTTTGCATTTTGTATCAGACAATTCGGTAGCTTGACAGATTCGTTCCTGTTCAGTATGTTTATCGCGAAGAAGATCAATTTGGGTGGTGAAAAATGGAATCCATACCACAGCACCTTATGAATTTCGAGCAGGCCTGCCGCCAAGCCGGTTTGAAAATGACGCATCAGCGCCTGGAAATTTTCAGAGAGCTTCTCCTTGCCCATGATCATCCCACAGCGGAAAGTCTGCATCAAAGGCTGCGCAACAGACTCCCCACCATTTCATTGGATACAGTCTACAGGACCCTCTCTACACTGGCCGTTTACGGTTTGGTCAATCGTGTGGGAACGCCGGAAAGTCTGGCCAGATTTGAAGCGGCGCAGACACGTCATCATCATCTGATATGCCGTCGATGCGGACAAATCGTCGATTTTCAGTGGCCCCTCATTGACGATCTTGCCTTGCCGAACGAAATCAAATCGTGGGGGCAGATAGACCGGAAGAACGTGATTGTATCCGGCCTCTGTCAAAATTGTTTGAAACTTCCCGGTTAACCTCGAAAATTTTCTTGATATTTGTCATTTTAGTAAGATAAATTACTAATTAGTAAAATACATGATTTGGTGTGGGGTGTCTTCAGCAAACCGTGACAATCCCGTGAGGTCAATGCAATCATCCAAGGGAGGGCAACAATGGAAGAGATAAAAGGGAAAAAAAAGCTGACCACCAGAGCAGGAGCACCGGTAGTGGACAATCAGAACGTTTTGACTGCGGGGCGGCGGGGACCGCAATTGCTTCAGGATGTCTGGTTTTTGGAAAAGCTGGCCCACTTTGACCGGGAGGTGATTCCTGAACGCCGCATGCATGCCAAGGGGTCCGGCGCCTACGGAACGTTTCAGGTGACCCATGATATTACACGTTACACGAAGGCAAAGATCTTTTGCGAGATCGGAAAGAAGACAGACCTGTTCGTACGTTTTTCCACGGTTGCCGGTGAACGCGGTGCCGCGGATGCGGAGCGGGATATTCGGGGGTTCGCGATCAAATTCTACACCGAGGAGGGGAATTGGGACCTGGTAGGAAACAATACCCCTGTTTTCTTCCTGCGGGATCCGCTGAAGTTTCCTGACCTCAACCACGCAGTGAAAAGGGATCCTCGAACGAACCTGCGCAGCGCTCTCAATAACTGGGATTTTTGGAGCTCCCTTCCCGAAGCACTGCATCAGGTGACGATCGTAATGAGCGACCGCGGCATTCCTGCCACCTATCGGCATATGCATGGCTTTGGCAGTCACACCTTCAGTTTCATCAATGCCGTGAACGAGCGGTACTGGGTCAAGTTCCATCTGAAAACACAGCAAGGCATCAAGAACCTGACGGACCAGGAAGCGGAGACGGCCATCGGCAAGTGTCGGGAAACCCACCAGCGTGATCTCTACGAGAGCATCGAAAAGGGCGACTTCCCCCGCTGGACCTTCTATGTGCAGATCATGCCCGAGCAGGAAGCGTTAAGCTGTCCCTATCATCCCTTTGACCTGACGAAGGTCTGGTATCATCAGGATTATCCCCTGATGGAGGTAGGAGTTCTCGAATTAAACCGCAATCCGGAAAATTATTTCGCTGAAGTGGAGCAGTCGGCGTTCAATCCGGCCCATGTCGTTCCCGGCATTGGTTTTTCACCAGACAAGATGCTGCAGGGACGGCTGTTTTCCTATGGAGATGCGCAGCGTTACCGTTTAGGCGTAAATCATCATCAGATACCGGTCAACGCACCCCGCTGTCCATATCATAGCTTTCATCGTGACGGAACGATGCGGGTGGACGGGAATTACGGCAGCACACTCGGTTATGAGCCCAACAGTTTCGGCGAGTGGCAGGAGCAACCCGGTTTTGCCGAACCACCCCTGGCTCTGAGCGGAGCGGCGGATCACTGGAACTTCCGGGAGGATGATGACGATTATTACACACAGCCGGGGAAGCTCTTCCGCCTCATGACTCCGGAACAGCAGGAGGCGCTTTTCGGCAATACTGCCCGGGCAATTGCCGACGCCACGAGGGAAATTAAAATTCGTCACATCAGCAATTGCCTGAAAGCCGACCCGGCGTATGGAAAAGGGGTGGCGGATTCGCTGGGGATTCCGTTGGGTGATGTTGCCGAATGAATTTCACCTTATGAAACAGGGCACTCAAAGGGGCGTTTCCAGAACGGGAGTGGAAACGCCCCTTCTTTTATCCGGCTCCGCCGGATAAGGTCTCTTCAGGCGACCGCTCTACGGACCAGGGGGCATCATGTTTTTTGCAGGGTCCCCCGGACAGCCAGCCCGATTCTTTCCAGGAGATAAGGTTTTTTGACGTAGGTTCCCGCTCCCAGCTTCTTTGCCTCCTTTACCCGATCTGTTTCCGCAAACCCGCTGACGATAACGGCTTTCTGATGAGGCCTGATTTCAAGAATTCTTCGATAGGTTTCCAGCCCGTCTATTCCCGGATCCATAATCATATCCAGCAGGAGGAGATCCACCTGGTGAGCCCTGATGTAATTGAGCGCTTCTTCGCCCGATGACACGGTGCTGACCCGGTATCCGAGTTTCGTCAGCAATGAGGCCGCGACATCCTGCTGTTCCCGGACATCATCCACAACCAGAATGGATTCCCCGTTGCCCATGTACTGACCGATGGGGATATCGCACCGTTGGGGGGACGGTGCCTCCTCGCGTGTGGCGGGGAAATAAAGGGTGAAGGTGCTTCCCTTTCCGTTCTTGCTGTAAACGTCGATATAACCCTGATGATCCGTTACCGTGTTCCAGACGACAGTCAGCCCCAAACCCGTACCGCTTCTTCCCATGACTTTCTTCGTGTAAAATGGCTCAAAAATATTTTTGATTTCTCCTTGTGTCATTCCCTTTCCTGTATCGGAAACGGTTAAAACCACATAATCCCCTTCGTTTACGCGGTCGTATCCGGGAATGGGTTTCGCAATATAACGGTTTTCGGTGGCAATATGCACTTTACCGATTTCGGAAATGGCTTCCGCGGCGTTTGACAGAAGATTCATCACCGTTTTGTCCAGTTGTATGGAATAGCCTTTCATATTAAACAGCTTTCGTTCAAGGTTGAACGAGAACGTCACGAGGGGATGAAAGGCTTTTATTGATTCGAACGTCGGGCTTTTTGCAAAATTCTGAACGATGTCGTTTAGATTAACGAATTCAGGATTTGCCACGCCTCTTCTGGCCAGGGTCAGCATGTCCTGCATGATGGCGGCCGCTTTCTGGCATCCGCTCAGAATCCGCGTTGCGTGTTTTCGCAGCCGATGCCCTTCCGGCAGTTCCATCAAAAGAAGTTCGGCGTAGGCGACGGGCCCCCCCAGGACATTGTTCAGGTCATGGGCCACACCTGCCGCCATGGTTCCCAGGGATTCCATCTTTTCCGCTTGATGCAGCCGCTCCTGAAGGAGTTTATGTTCCTGCTCCGATTTCTTGCGTTCCGTAATATCTCTGCTGGTGATGATGATACCGTTGATGCCGGGGTAGTCCAGGAGGTTCTGCCCCAGGGACTCCAGGTAGATGAGGGTCCCATCGCCTCTGAGAAATCGGAATTCTGTCGGCAGGCCGGGATTGTCGCGATCGATCACACGCTGGAACTCTTGGCGGACGACTTCCCGGTCGTCGGGATGAATCAGGTCAAAAGGTTCTTTTCCCAGGAGATATTCGGATGAATATCCAAAGATCTTTTCTGCCGCAGGACTGTTATAAACAAACTGACCCCGGGCGTTAAAGATAGAGATCACATCGTATGATTTCTGAATCAGAGTTCGGAAACGTTCCTCGCTTTCCCGCAGAACGTTTTCGATCCGTTTCCGTTCGGAAAGTTCGCACCGAAGACGTTCGTTGGTGCGGGACAGCTCCAGAGTCCGTTTTTCGATCAGATTTTCCAGGTTTGCCCGGTATGCCGCAAGTTCTTCTTCCGCCGACTTGCGATCTGTAATATCACGGACGTTCATGACAAAACCCTTGACGACCGGATCGCTCAGGAGATTTTTCCCCACACCTTCTAAAATCCGTGTGGTTCCGTTCTTGTGTAAAACCCGGAAGATGTTGGGGATGATGGTATCCTTTGCCAGGACGGCTTTGCCGAAATCGTAAACAGCCCGCGGAAGATCGGAAGGGGCAATGAAATCGAAGGCGCTCTTTCCGATCAATTCTTCGGGCCTGTACCCCATAAAACGTTCGATGGGGGGGTTAAGATAGAGAATGGTGCCTGTTTTGCTGACGATGATGATGAGGTCCGAAGCGTTCTGGGTAATCGCCCGGAAAAAATCTTCGTTCTTCTGTAAAGTCCGGATAGATTTTCTGTTTTCGTCTGCCGCTTTCAGGAGCTCCGCTATTTCCTGACGGGCGAGGGCCAGTTCGGTGATCAGTTGGGCCTTTGTTTTATCCTCGCCTCTCATGCATCTGTTCTCTCTTCGTCGTTAAATAACAAACATATTCAGTATGATAGACAACAAAAGTGACAAAAGGCGATTTGGCGCACGATCATGTATTTCAAATAAATTCCGTCAGAGAAAGAAACGCTTGACGATCTTTTTTAATTCATAGGCCGGTTTCAGCCCGAGGCATCTTTGAAAATAATCGACCGCAGTCGAGTCGCGTTCGGTGGCGTGAGGGTGTTTGCCCCCCTGACGGCGATAAACAGAATATAAACATCCGTCACCATAGCCCCCGGTGTGGCGATTTTTATGGCGCAAATCATGGTCAATTGAGAGATGTTTGTCAAGTTAAAATTCGCGTTAACATTGGAGAGTGGAGTAGGGAGAGATTTGAACGCATGGCGCGGGTTCGCTTTGATCCGTTAAGCTAATGGGGAGAAGGTTTTTGAAATTTCTAATGGCGGCGGTATGCTGCCTGATGTTTCCGGTCCCTGCCATGGCCCTGACAGGCGTTGTTTCGAAGGTGGATGTCTGCGGATCCGGCAACGTTTTTTTCAGGACATTATCCGGGTGGTATGTGACCGCCCGGCACCTCGGCGGTCATCCGATGCAAGAAGGGGAAAGGGTATGGGATAAATTAAGGACATACGTCATTCAGGCTATCCCGAAAACGAATGTGCAACAGGGGAGATATCACATTCCGGATATCCGGACCAACCGTCTCGACACGATACGCGCCCTTTGCGGGGGCGGCTTTTCCCGGTGATCGGGTAAAACTCTTCTCTACAGCATTTCAACGATCTTGAATTCTTCATCCCGCCATTCGCCGCGGCATTTCTTGCCATCCGAGAAGCTCAGTACACCCATGCCGAACATGTTATTTTCACGCCATTCCCCTTCGTACTGCGAGCCGTCCGAGAAGACAATCACGCCATGTCCATGGCACATCCCGTTTAACCATTCCCCGTTGTATCGTCGTCCGTTGGAATAGATAAATTCGCCCAGGCCGTTCTTTTCACCGTTGACCCATTTCCCCTGGTAACGGCCTCCATTGGGAAGCGTTTCCGTGCCTTCGCCTTGTGGCTGACCCGCTTGCCAGTTTCCTTCGTACCGATATCCGTCAGACAGGAGAAACGTGCCCGTCCCCTCGGGAAGATCGTTGGCCCACTGTCCTTCGTATCGACTGCCGTCCGGCCAGACATAGGTTCCTTTGCCGTGAAAACGGCCGTCTTTCAACGTACCGTTGTAGGTTGAGCCGTCCGGAAAGGTACAATTTACGTCATCATTGATATAGGTTTCAACCCACTGGAAATTTACAAGACTCTGTCCCTGAAAATCCTGCTGTGATTTACTCAAGACGATACTTTTATTGACCATTGAACCTCTCCCTAAAATTCGACGAACTTGCCGTTCCTGAATTCTCCTGCGAGTCTTTTGCCGTCTGCGAGGACCATGATGCCGTTACCGTGGGGGAGACCGTTTTCCAGCTGTCCGGTGTATTTTCTTCCATCCGTCAAGGTCAGTGTTCCCAGGCCGCTGAATTTATTGTTTTTAAAATCCCCTTCGTAACGGTCACCGTTGGGGTATTCCATGATGCCTTTCCCATTGGAGAGACCGTTTTGAAATTCACCGGTGTAACGCTTGCCGTCAGCCAGGATGAGGAATCCCTGGCCGGAGAATTTACCCTCCCTGTAGCGTCCGTTGTATCGCATGCCGTCCGGGAAGGATTCGGTACCCTGTCCGTCGGGAAGATCGTTCCGCCAATCGCCGATGTATTTCCTCCCATTGGCCGTGGTCAGGGTTCCGTTCCCTTCTTTCCTGTCTTCCCGCCACTGGCCGACGTAGCTGGATCCGTCCGTAAGGTTCAGGATGCCATGGCCGGAACGCAATCCCTTCTGCCATTGCCCCACGTATTTGGATCCGTCGGCGTAGTTCATGATTCCCTGACCGTTCGGTTCGTCGTTCAGCATTTCTCCCACATAAATATTTCCATTCGGATAGACTCGTTTGATATGTCCCTGGCCGGGCTTGGCTTTGCCTTTTTTTAATGCCTGACGCCCTCCCTTACCGTCGGACATGCCGTCCGGTTCGATGCTGAGCCTCGCTTCTTCGGCTTTTCTTCTCAACTGTTCCTCAATTCTGCGTTGAACTTCTTCTTCGATCTGCAGCTTCGCTTCCGCTTCTGCTTTCTTCCGGGCCTCTTCCTCAGTTTTCCGCCGAAATTCCTCGTCGGCCTTATTTTTTGCCTCTTCAGCCTCCATGCGACGGGACAATTCTTCGGCTGTTTTCTTCGCTTCTTCTTCCGCCGGATGATGGCTTCCCGATTCGAAAGCCGTTTTTCCCTGCTCTCCAAGGATACGCTTGGTTTCTTCTTCGGCCTTTATACGAGCCCGCTCTTCGGTCTTTCTTTTCTCAACTTCTTCCTCCAGGCGGCGAGACCATTCTTCAGTTTTCTGCCGGGTCTCCGCTTCTATGGCCAGACGCTTCTGCTCCTCCGCTTTTCGCTTTTCTTCCTCGTCGGCAAGGCGCTTTTCCAACTCGTCGGCGATTCGTTTTCCCTCCTCCGCAATTTTCCTTTGAGCCTCCAGATCACGCGTACGAATCGCAATTTCCTCCTCGAGTCGTTGCGTTAAATCGCCAATCTGCTGCTTTGTTTCCTGTTCGGTTCGGAGCCTCGCTTCTTCTTCCTGCTTTCTTCGCTTCTCCTCTTCGGCCAGTTGTTGTGTTAATTCGTCCATTTGACGTCTGATGAGGTCTTCTGCTTTTTTAACGGCTTCCGCTGATTTCCGGCCTTTGGCCTCAGCCTGTTCCCGGGCTTTAATCTGCTCGGAAATTTGTTTGTCTTTATCGTTAACCAGGCGGGTGAGCTCTTCCTGTATACGCTTTACCTCTTCCTCTGCATTACGGCGCGCT
>CAZIPU010000017.1:9460-17950 GCA_964541005.1 uncultured Syntrophales bacterium
GCCTCTTCTTCCGCTTTCTTTCTTGCCGCCTCTTCTGCATTTTTTTTGTTCCGTTCTTCTTCAAGAAGCTTTGTCAACTCATCGATTTTTTCCCTGGACTCTTTTGATGCCTTCTCGTTCGCTTTTTCCTCGATTCTGCGTTTTTCCTGTTCTTCGGCAAGTTTTTGATTCAGCTCTTCCAGTCTTCCCTTGAGATTTTCCTCGGCTTTGCGTCTTGCCTCCTCTTCCAGGGATTGCAGTTGGTTTTCATCAGCCGTTTCGATTTTTCCCTGCATTTCCGCGAGCTGACGGTAAAGCTCATCGGATTTCTTTCGGGCTTCCTCGTCCGACCTCTGGTGCTCCAGTTCCAGTTCCTTGTATTTATCCTCTGCTTCCGCCAGCTTGGAAAGCAGGCCTTCGACCTCGGACCGTGTAACTTCCTCCGCCTTCTGCCTGGCCTTTTCGTCCGTTTTCTTGATTTGCTCTTCTTCGATGATGTGCTTTTTGAGATCTTCGGAGATGCTTCTAACTTCTTCCTCTGCCTGCAGGCGGTTATGTTCTTCTAATTTCCGCCTTTGTTCCTCTTCAGCAAGGCGCTCCCGCAACTCTTCGACCGTTCTGGTTGCCTCCACTTCGGCCCTGCGCCAAGCCAATGACTCGTCGTTGCGCTTTTTTTCCGCTTCTTCGAGACGGTTGAGCAATTCTTCGATTCTCTTCCGGGCTTCCTCTCCTGATTCGATGCGCAACGCTTCTTCCGACTTGCGTTTTTCCTCTTCGTTGACCAATCGCCGGCCAAGTTCTACCTGTGCCCGGTTTGCTTCTTCCTCCGCCTTTCGTTTTTCCTCTTCTGCTGCTTTTTGTTTTTCTTCTGCCTGGGACAGGCGCTGAAGAAGTTGTTCCGAGGCTTGCCTTGCCTCCTCTTCGACAGATCTCCGCATTTCTTCTTCCTGGTGGAGACGATGGGTCAATTCTTCGACCGCTTTCTTTCTTTCCGCCTCAATCAGGTTCTTTTCCTGTGCCAATGCGTTTCGGTTTGCCTCTAAATTCGACAGGCTCATGTTCAGCTCTTCCAATGTTTTCTGAGCCTCTTCCTGAGCCTGACGCTGGGCATCTTCAGTCGCCTTCCGTGCTTCTTCTGTTTTTGTCAGGCGCTCCGTCCACTCTCTGGATATTTTCTCCGATTCCTCCCTGGCAGCCCGGATCGCTTCTTCAGATGCCCGTTTAAGCTGCTCTGCCTGAATCAGTCGTTGTTTCAACTCATCCGTTGCTTTTTTGACTTCCTCTTCGGCTTTCCGTCTCGCCTCTTCTTCGGTTCGTCGTTTTGTCTCCTCTTCCGCCAGACGCTGTTTTAATGCTTCAGTTTCTTTTTCGGCAGCTTCATTTTCCTTCCGTTTTTCTTCCTGTTCGGACAGAAGTTGCTGTAACGCTTCGGCGGATTTTCTGGCATCGTTTTCCGCCTTCTGTCTGGCCTCTTCTTCAGCTTTCCGTTTTGCCTGCTCATCCTCCAGGCGATTCTGCAGCTCGCTGATCAGGCGCCTTTCTTCGTCACTGCCTCCTTTGAGACGGACTTCATCGGGGGGCCTGCGTTTCAGATCCTCTCCGGACGGCAGCTCCTGCCTGACCTTGCCATGATCCCATTCGCTTTCGACATGCCGTCCGTCGGGCCAGGTAAAAGCGCCCTTGCCATGGGGCAGATCTTCATGCCATTCGCCCTTGTAACTGCTTCCATCCGGCCAGAAAAAAGTTCCTTGACCCTGGAGCTTGCCGTCGAGGAATTCGCCGTCGTAGCGGCTCCCGTTGGGCCAGATATAAGCCCCTTTTCCCTGGTAATTGGGTTGCTCCCAAAAAATCTGGTATCTGTTTTCGGTCGTTGTTCCCTTTATCAGCATAAATAGTCCATATGTTTTGTTTCAGATGTCCGGTTATGATTTAGTTTTGGAGGGCATTGATCCTGCCTTTTTCTCATGGCATCGAAAATCTTTGCAATTATGAATTGCCCTGACTATAGGGAAAAAGTGCGGGCATGTCAAATGCCGCTTGCATCCATAATTGTGAAAAATGCCGTACAAAAGGGGTACGGGTAAATCTCCATTCGTGAAACCAACAGTTTGAATGCTATTTCCATGCCATCTTTTCAGATGAATTTCTGCATATAGATGATGTCGAATAGGACATCCCTTTTTCTGCCCACTTGCCTGAGACAGCCGCATTGTGTAAATCCTTTTCGCACGTGGAACCGAAGGCTTTGATCGTTGAGGGAAGAGATACAGGCCAAGACGGTGGTCATCCCTTTCTCTTTTGCCTTTTGGCAGAGGCAGGAAAGAAACATCGTGCCGATGCCCATGCCGGTCCACTCCGGTCTGATGAAGTACGTCAGCTCCGCGGTGTGGGAAAAAACCGCAAAAGGATTGTAGGCATGAAGCAGTCCAAACCCGATGACGTGCCCCTTTTCATCTTTTGCGGCAACGGTGGGGAATCCCTTGCACCGGTTCATCATCACGTCGAACGCTTCGTAGGGCACCGGATGATCCGGAAAGGCGGCAAAACTTGTCGCAATGTAATGATTGAAGAGGTCGATGATCTCTTTTCTGTCCGCCGTGGAAATAGGCGCCAATCGAAAGGCCGCCACACCACCGGCGGCGGTTCGTGCCGATTCCGAATTCGGTTGGAATAAAGGTTTATCGTTCTCCTTCGCCGGTGGGTTCATGTCCGGTTCCAAGAGTGATCCATTCCACTTTTTCGTTCAAATGGACGAACAGGGGTTTTTCATTCCGCAGAAGGTCGATATATCCGGCCAACCGGGAAATGGGCAGGAAGATAGCACCGGTTTTCTTTTCGCCATCGTAAACGGATTTCGGCTGCCCTTCATTTTCGGCAACAAAATTGAGCATGAGCTTGTGTTCCTTTCCATAGCAACCGATAATCGTGCATACCTTCACGTCGTTACCGCTTTCGATGGACGGTAAATCCGTTCCCATCGTAATCTGATAATGTTTTACTTCGAATCGAGCCGATTTCATAATGCCTCCTTGTCATGAGCAATATACCATGCAGGTTGGATGACGCCGGATGCGTCAAAATGTTTCGTGTGCCTTCATGGTTCGTTGCCGGCAAAAGTTCGTGCAGATGTGAATTTGCTGCCGTCATGGCAGTGGCGGTCACATGCCGGTCAAAAGTCCCTAATAGCCGAACTCTATAACGCGATCCCCCCCTTGAGTCAATGGCGAAGCTCAGGCAGTGCATCTGAAAACCAGGGGGCATCACGGGGGAGGATCTGTGAAAATGCACGCATATGCACGGCGTCAAACGATCCGGTGTACCAGCACGATTTTCCTGTTGAGAAGGGAAAGACAGGTTTGCATGACCGACACATCTCCATCCCGAAAATCGCTTTCAGGCATTTGAAGGTATCAATCCCCGGGATATGGGGGCGTTCATTTTCCCTTCGGGAGACAGTCCGCTCTCCAGAGGCAATCCACCTCGTCGCACACATCCCTGGTCCCGAAACAGGGCGTAAACCCCTCCTTGACCTGAATGTCTTTAATAATGCTTTCCTTCGTCCGTCCGACCCGGATACTGACACCCCAGTTCCGGGCAATCTCTTTCACTTCAGCCATTTTCATGTTCATTCTCCTTTATGTCGCGATAATAAGATCCGTTTCTGAAAATGCCTCCGAACCGAATTTATGAAATGAACGGCAATCGTCATGCCTGCATCATAGGGCGTCTTTCGCCAGGTCCGTTCATGGGGAACAGGGGGACGCCATATCGCCGAAATATTGGTAAGCCGTTAGGCCGTGAGAGATCATTCCCCGGGGGATTCCTTTCTTTTCTGGAGCGGATGCCTTGTGAGAGGCGGCCCATGGGAAGACCGCTTTTTGATCCATGCGCGCTGTACTGTAATACATGAAAAATAAAAGGGGTGATGGATCCGGCCCGCGATTCACGGTTTCATTTTACTCGTGGCAGGAGAAAAATCAATTTGAATTTTCAGGAGGTTAAATATCCATGAAAAGGATGGATGACAGGAAAAGACCCCGCCCGGGGCAGGACGGGGTCTTTGGCAGGTTTCGATCAGAATTTGAATTGTAACTGCCAGCGCAGGAAAATCGAGTCGTCGGCTTTGCTGCTGTAAAAATCACCCGGCGCGAAATATTCCGCCTGCAGGAAACCATCGATCTGCCTGGTGAAAACATGGGTCAGCATCAGGGTTCCGATATGCCCCCGGTCCTTGGAATCATTGGTGAACAAAGGGGCAGCCGAGCCTGTCGTGATTTTTGTTTCCTCGTCGGCTCTCAGGTACTGGTAGGATAGTGCCAGATTCGTGGTTGGTGCCAGAGCCAATTTGACGCCCAGTTTGATAAGGTGGAGATTCGTCCAGTAGCAGGGGATCGGACCGCTGTCAGAGGTTGTTTCGTATGATAACGGATAGGTGAAAATTTCATTCCAGGACGGCGATCTGGAAAACAGCGGGTCAAAGCCTTCGTGATCTCCCGTGCTCTGATCGTCCCCCGACAGATAAACATAACCCAACTCCCATTCCGGTTTTAAATTGATTTCAGAAAACTTTTGACCGACAAAGAGATAACCGCCTTCGGCCTTTCTGTCACGCTCATCATCGTATTCGCCGAACTGTTGGGCGAATTCCGCCCTGACCGTCCAGTTGGATGCGGTGAAAACGATTCGCGCACCGACGGTATTCAGTTCCAGCGCACTCTGGGGACCGCCGAATTTCGGATTGAAAAGGCTGCCTACGGAATCTTCCTCCTTGTAGATGTAGTAGGGTTCCAGAAGCAGGTTCTTATGCAATCTGTTTCTCCCATAAACGATGAAACCCCTTTCGTCGGAGACGTTGAGAAGCCGTTCATTGTCGATATAACTCGGAAGAGAGTCCGATCTGGCGGGATTGAGGGTGGGCAGGAATTCATCCCGTTGCCGATCGTTCAAATAGATTACATCCACGGAATGGTTGTCGTTGATTCTCCATGTGGCCTTGATGGCATCGAAATAGGCGGTTCTGGAACCGTCGCCCGGGGTGCCGTCGAGAATCAGAAAACCCTCTCCGTACATGCCCAGGAAATCCTGTCGCCCGATCCGGAGGTCAACGGGGAGGCCGAAAATATTCTTGGCCGTGAAATGCAGGTTGTCGATGACGAGCTCGTCTTCATCGAAGCGATCGCTGTCCGAAGTGGCGTCGTTGGTTAGAAAAGGTTTATAACTGCCGAGGTAGTACCTGGCCTCGTTTGTTATTTTGGCATAAATCCCCATATCCTTGGTGAAGTCAACTTTTCCCCACAGGGACGAACGCAGACGGAAGAAATCCCGATCCGGCTTCTTGAGGACTTCAAAATCCATGACGTTTTCCCAGTACTCCTGGCGCAGGCGGAAACTGGCCCCGTAATCCGCCTTGATTTCCGCCGGCGCGATATCGGCGTAAACTGCAGCGGCGAAAAACAACATGCAAAGCAAACTTAAACATTTTTTAACCATACCATTCCCCTCCTTTTTGTATGTCTGAAAAAATTCCGGGGAGTCTATTAAAAAAACAATCCATATTCAAGGTAAAAGTTTTTTTCGAATCATCGTAACAGGATTATTTGAGCCATGTTCCTCACCGATGTTGCAGAAGAGAACTGGAAAGCCGATTGGAAAATGAGTTCAAAGATGGTATGAGCAGGGCGGGTATCGTCTCCCGTATCACAACATTTCGTAAGGAGGACAAGGCATGAAAAACGGAAAATGGAGAGGCTGGATCGTTTGCCTGATCGGGATCGCGTTTGTTTTGGGTTGTGCGTCGGAAAAGACCACCGCGCCGGATAATTTTACGGCCAGGATGGTCGCCATGGGAATCGAGATGCCCATGGCCAAGATGGGGGCAAAAAGTCGTGTCGAGAATCCCATGCTGAACGGGATTGTCACCATTACCTCGGCGGGTTCGGGAACGGTGACCATGATGTCTGCAACCAACAAGGCGTATTTCGAGCAGGCCCGGAAAGAGGATGTCCCGTCCATTTATGATCCCGACGTCGTCGTTGAGAAAACCAAAACCGGTTCGGAAACCATCGACGGTCATTCATGTGTCAAATATGACATCGTCATGTATAAAAAAGACAAGCCCGAAGAGAAATACAAGGGACGGGCATGGGAAGCCGAGGATCTGGGCGGCCTGGCCATTCGCAATGAAATGGATGCGCCTGAAAAGGCGGGCGGCGTTGTGGTCATGGAGTTGAAAGACGTCAAGGTGGGCGCGGCCACGGCGGATATGTTCACCGTTCCGGCTGATTACCGGAAGGTCAACAGCATGATGGAACTCATGGCCGGCGCCGGCGGAGCCCCGGAGATGCCCGACATCGAGAAGATGAAAGAGATGATGAAGAATATGAAAACCGAGTAATGACGAGGTTGTTTCTGTTGTTGCGGCAAAAGGCGCTTCCCGTTCCGGTATGGATAACGGGAAGCGCCTTTTCATGTCCGCTTCCGGTTTTGCAGGGTATTGTTTGTCTTGAACGTGAACGGTGCCTGCCGTCGCTTACTGTTAAACGCTGCAGACCCAACGGGACCGGTGGCCGGTCCGTGCCGAATCAATCCGGCTGTCTAAAGCGGTGAATTCCTGGTTCCTTCCGAGGTCAACGTTCTCAGAATATCCTCCTTGCCGATGACGCCAACCAGTTTATCCAGATCCATTACGATCAGGGTGTGAATATTGTGTTTGACCATCAGCGTGGCAATGTCTTCCAGGGAGGCATCCGGTCCCACTGTTATCGGGCGTGTGGTCATGGCGTCCCGCACCTTTGCGGCGGTGATTTTATGCACTTCTTTTTCAATGTGCCTGGGCAGGTTCAGGGGTATCGCGCTGTCGAGAAGGACGAAAAAGGATGGGATGGGGAGTTTCTCCTGCTGCGTGATTAAGTCCGCCTGGCAGATGATTCCTTTCAGTTTTCCGTCATCGTCGATTACGGGGAGGCCGTTGATATGGTTGTCGAGAAGGAGCCTGGCGGCCTGCAGGATGTCCGTATCGGGACCCACCGTGATCACATCCGTCGTCATGATGTCTCTGGCTTTCAGCATGGCTTTTCCTCCGTGTTTTTTGATTCCATATTACTTCCGATTTCCGGTTAAATCCATCTTGATTTTCCCTGCCGTTGCACGTTTTAGGCAAAAAAGGGCCGGTTTTTATCATTCCAACACGCACCGGAGACGAAGAAACCCCGAAGAAAATAAACGGCTATTTGTCGCCGTGCTTCCTTTAAGAACGGTTTTTCATGATATGGCGCCATTTTTCTGGCAATTCAGTCTGTTTTGCTTTAGAAATTCTTTATTATGCATCTGAATTTCATCTGGGATATGACCACCACCGGTGTAACCGTCTTGATGACCCTGTTCGGGATTGTCACGGCCGGTCATGCGCTGATCAACAAGCGCGATCCGAAAGGGGCCTTCGGATGGATGACGGTCTGCATTCTCTTCCCCTTTATCGGCCCCCTGTTTTACTTTGTCTTTGGGATCAATCGTGTTCAGAGGAGGGCGAAAAAACTGCTCCGGGGTTCCAACTTATCCGTAAATGCAGGTTTAAATGAAACGACAGGTGATCCATGTGCGTCGATCCCGTTTTCTCTTCTTCCTGTCCCATACCAAACCCAGGCTGCCATTTCGAATCGGGTTTCACGGCGTCCGATATGCGGCGGCAACCGTCTCTCTTTACTCCACAATGGTGATGAGGCCTATCCGCCCATGCTGGCGGCGATTGAACGGGCCCGGCACACCGTTTATCTGGCGACTTACATTTTCGATGTGGATGAAACGGGCAAGCGTTTTATCGACGCCCTGTCCGAAGCCCATCGAAGGGGTGTCGTCGTCCGGGTTCTGATCGACGGGATCGGGGAATTGAATTGGGGCCCGATTGCCAGCCGTCATCTGCGACGGCGTGGTCTTCCCGTCGCGCGTTACATCCCCCCGGCCTTGTTCCCGCCCACGCTCTACATCAATCTTCGGAATCACCGGAAGATACTGGCTGTCGATGGGCAAGAGGCCTTCACGGGAGGGATGAACATCAGTGACCGTCATCTCGTCTCTGCGGGCGGAGATCCGGACAGGCAGGCCAGGGACATCCATTTCCAGATCGAGGGTCCCCTGGTGCGGCAAATCGAGGAGGTTTTTATTGATGACTGGTTTTTTGCGACCGGCGAAACCCTGGCTTCCTCCTCTTTATTCCCCGGAATTGCAGGTGACAGCTTCTGCCGGGCCATTGCCGACGGTCCCGACGAGGGCATGGGACAGCTTTACATGATTCTATCGGGAATCATTTCTTCCGCAAAGCAGAGCATCCGGATCATGACCCCTTATTTTCTGCCGCCCCGGGGAATTTTGACGATGATCCAGGCGGCGACCCTCCGGGGCGTTGCCGTGGAGATCATCCTGCCGGAAAAAAACGATATCCCCTTTGTGCATTGGGCGACCCGTAACATGCTGTGGGAACTTCTCTCCTATGATATTCACATCTATTATCAACCG
>CAZIPU010000017.1:18050-20617 GCA_964541005.1 uncultured Syntrophales bacterium
CCGTAACATGCTGTGGGAACTTCTCTCCTATGATATTCACATCTATTATCAACCGGCGCCTTTCGCACATACCAAGTTGATCCTGCTGGATGATCGGTACGTACAGATCGGTTCCGCCAATATCGATTCCCGCAGCCTCCGGTTGAATTTCGAGCTCAATGTCGAGGTGTACGATCAGGTTATTGCGAACGCCTTGCGGGATTATTTTCAGGACATCAAAAGCCGGTGCCGGCCCATTACGCTGCAGGAGATGGACAGTCGCTCCATTCCCGAACGTCTTCGCGATTCCTTCGCCTGGCTTTTTTCGTCCTATTTGTAAGATTGAGCGGTTTGGGGATATGAAAAGCAAGAGGCGAGTTGCGGGATGTCCTGTTTTCCGGATGCCGGCATAAGGATTATGGCCTGATCGGCAGGAAGGATAGGGCCCGAAAAGCCCTTCCGGGCAAAACAGGCCATGATTCATGAAAATCCGCTCATTGTTTTGAAGAGCAGCCGTCCCCAAAACGCCTTCGGGCCGTCCATGCCGGCGAACGGGTTGCCTTTGCCGTGGAGAGAAATATGATGAGACAATCAGGAGCCACAACCGCATGGGAGTAATGCGCAACAGGTGGATACAAAGCCTGCTCATCCGGGCGAAGCAGGTCGTTCTTCCCGGTTTTGACGGCATCCCGCTTTACGATGTGGCGGTATTTTTCTGGCATGGGATTCTGAACGGTTCCCTCAACATGAGGGCGTCGGCTTTTTCGTTCAATTTCTTCCTGTCCCTGTTTCCCACGATCATTTTCGTTTTCACCCTGATTCCCTATATCCCCGTCCCGCATTTCCAGGATGAACTGCTCCGGCTCATCCGTGATCTCATGCCCGACCAGGCGTTCCGTTCTGTGGAAGCAACGCTCCTGGATATCATCAGCCGTCCCCGGGGCGGTCTGATGTCCCTCGGCTTTGTCCTTGCCCTGTTTTTTTCCACGAGCGGTATAAACAGCCTTATCGATGCCTTCAATCAGACGGTCCATGAAATCGAGACCCGAAGTTTCTTAAAACAGCAACTCGTTTCCATTGTCCTGGTCCTGATCGTTTTTATCGTTGTCGGGATCGCCGTTGTGCTCATCACCCTGGGACCGCCTGTGCTGCGATTTCTGGCGGAGAATGGAATCCTCCGGGGAGGATGGACCCTTTATCTGATTACCTGGTCGCGGTGGATGATTATCACGACCATGTTCATTTTCGCCTTTTCGTTTTTGTATTACCTGGCTCCGGCAGGCCGGAACAAGTTCCGCTTCCTGTCAGCCGGCTCCCTGTTGTCGACGATTTTGACCATTGCCGCTTCGATGGCCTTCAATTACTACGTGAACAACTTTTCCCATTACAACACCCTGTATGGGTCCATCGGCACCCTGATGATCATCATGATCTGGATCAATTTCAACGCCCTGGCGGTCATCATCGGGTTCGAGCTGAACGCAAGCATCATGGGCGCAAGAAAGAAAATCAACGGGAATAACGGCGGTTGAGGAAGGGCGGTTCACCGCCTCAGGCCTGACCGGTGTTTACGGACGCCGGTCTTCGCCGGGTCCTGCGTGACGAAAATAGGCATTGGCCTCGGGACGGAAGAGAAAATAGGCAATGACGAGAAAGATAAGTAAACCCGGTATCATGGTTGCCTGCATGGTCCCGATGGCCATGGCCAGGAGAAAGCTGAACACCCCCCAGCCGGCGTAGAGAAACCTGGCCCAGTTTTTTCCCTTTAGAATCCCCAGTCCGGAGATGGTCGTGATCATCACCCCCAGGGTGATAATGGCGTATTGTATGGACATGGGCATGGGGGTTTCCTGCATGGATGCGATGACTTTCGGATTTTTGAGGTTGGCGGACGTGGCAAACATGGAGAAGATTCCCATGGCGATGAGAATCCATCCGATGAAAGTGACGGCACGGGGACGTTTGTTCATGGTTTAACCTTTCTTAACGTTTTTTCCATACCAGAAATCATAAAATGGCTTGGCGCTGCAAAGGGCAGCCAGAAATATGAGAATCGTAAAGTCGATCGTGATGAGTTGCGGGAACAGTTTGACGATGATCAGGGCCGTGAAGAAAACGGCGAATTTGATCAGACCCATGTCGATCACGGAAAGATTCCTGACTCTTTCATCCAGAAATTCGGTCATTTTTTTCTTCCTTTCTTCATGTTAAACGCATTGATCATGGCGATCAGGTGCATTTCCCCCTTCTTCCATAAGCGCCCAGCGAACAGGTCAGAATATTGCCGATCCGCTGATACGGTTTGTGGGCCTGGTCCGGCGTTTTGTCGATTGCGTCCTGAAAGCGATCATAATCGATGTTTTCGCCCAGAAACTGCATCATGGCAAGGATATCTTCAGGGCCGACAATGATTCTTGCCGCGTAGTCGCTTCCCGTCGTGTCTAGAATCTGTGCGTCCGGCAGCGGAACCTGACGGACCAGATTCCGGATATCCCCGATTTCCCGGGACCGGACATGAAATGTTCCCGGTGCCTTGCGGACAATTGAGTAAAAGCCGTATTTCGTCATCAACCACATGGCGTTGCTCT
>CAZIPU010000018.1:0-19621 GCA_964541005.1 uncultured Syntrophales bacterium
CGGGAGGGGCCGATGTGGATCAGGCCGTTGAGGAAGGTTCCCGTCGTGATGACGACGGCGCGCGCCCCGTAGAAAAACCCCGTCTGATCGCAGACGCCGGTTACATGCCCCCCTTCCACGATCAGGCGATCCACCAGCGCCTGGCGTATATGAAGCCGCGCCTGTCCCTCGAGCACCGTCTTCATGGCCAGCCGGTAGCGCTGCTTGTCACACTGGACCCGGGTCGACTGGACGGCGGGCCCCTTGGAAGCGTTGAGGCGGCGGAAATGGTTTGCCGTCTGATCGGCTATTTTCCCCATTTCGCCCCCCAGGGCATCGACTTCCTTCACGAGCTGCCCTTTTGCCAGGCCGCCGATGGCGGGATTGCAGGGCATGAGCGCGATGGCATCGAGGGAGATGTTGAACAAAAGGGTCTCGCACCCCATGCGCGCCGCGGCCAGCGCGGCCTCGCAACCTGCGTGCCCCGCACCGACGACGATGATGTCGTAATTCCCCGAATCCGTCTTTTCCAAACTATTGAACCTCTTGCAGGAATGCCGCTTATCTTATAGGATCACCGGAAAAAGACAACCGAAAAGAGGAACCCTTGGAGAAACCGGCCTTCTGGCACAACACGAAACGCTACTACGATCTCAAGAGCTACTGGCGCAACACTTTCGGGTGCACCGTCTACAAGCTTCAGATCGATGCCGGCTTCACCTGCCCGAACCGGGACGGGAGCGTCGCTTACGGCGGGTGCATTTACTGCGACGGCCGCGGTTCGAAGCTGCGGCTGCAGGGACCGCTCCCAACGGTTTCCCGGCAGATTCAGGACGGGAAAAGTTATTATGAAAAATTACGGGGAGCCAAGAAATATATTGCCTATTTCCAGACCTTTACCAACACCTACGGTCCCTTGAGTCACCTGAAGGAAATCTACGATGAGGCATTGTCTCATGAAGACGTCATCGGCCTGTCCGTCGGCACGCGCCCCGACTGTGTTCCCGATCCCGTTCTCGATCTTCTCCAGGATTACGCGAAACATCATCATGTCTGGATTGAATTCGGCCTTCAATCCATTCACGACCGCACCCTTCTCGCCCTGAACCGGGGCCACACGGCGGAACAGTTCCGGGATGCCGTCCGGCGCACGGCGGGCCGGGGAATCCACCTCTGCGTTCACATCATTGCAGGCTTGCCCGGCGAAACCCGTGACGATGTCCTGGTCACGGCCCGAACCCTGGCCGGGCTCCCGATTCAGGGGATCAAAATCCATTCCCTTCTCGCCCTGCGGGGAACGGCCATGGGACATGACTACGAACAGGGCCGCCTGACGCTTATCTCCAGGGAGGATTACATCCAGACCGTCTGCGATATTCTCGAAATTCTTCCCCCCTGGATCATCATCCAGCGCCTCACCGCAGACGGCTACCGGGATATCTTCCTGGGACCCTCGTGGGCGGCGAACAAACTCGATGTCTTAAACGGCATCGACCGTGAACTCGCACACCGGAATTCATATCAGGGCAGCCGCTTCAATATCGGCACCGGCGATAAATTTACCATTGACAACCCCCGTCAGGCATGGTAGCTGGATTTCCTTCACAACTTGCCGACTTTTAAGCGGATATTGGCTTTTCCGGGCACATTATGACGGATAGACTGTTTTTTACACTTCGACGAAAGAAAGGGATGCCCCATGAAATTTCACCAACGTTTTCTTCTCGTTTTCATTTTGGCCTGCATGATTCTTTTCTCTGCCGGCATGGCCATGGGCAGTGACGACGGTACCGCTCCCGTCCCGGCTTTCAACCGTCTGTTCTCGGAATCGGCCTTCATCACGGGATTCGGTTCCGATTCCATTCCGGAAGGCGATTACCAGACGGTCCTGCTCATCTGTCATCTGGGCATCAACCTGGATCACCTCTTCCCCTTTCTGAAATCGCACCGGGGCAAGCTGACTTTTTTCCTCGAACCGCAATTCAACCCCGTCGTCAATCCGAAGGATGATTACGAGTTCGGTGTGGGGATTGGCTTCCAGTACCAGTACCCCATCATGGAAAAGCTGTCGGTCTATGCCATGGGCAGCGTAGGCCCCCATTATATTTCCGTCGTCACGGAGGATCAGGCCAACGGCTTCGTCTTTTCGGATATGGTCGGTGCAGGGCTTTACTTTCATCTGACCGGCCACTCCGCCATCAATGTGGGATATCGCTTCCGCCATCTGTCCAACGGCGATACCGCCAAACCGAATACCGGCATCGATTCGCACTTCGGGGTGATCGGCTACTCGGTTTTCTTCAACTGAAACGGGGGATTAAAACGTGGGCATCAGCAGGGAATTGCTTGAACTTCTGGTCTGTCCGAAATGCAAGGAGAAGGTGCATCTCAGCGAGGAGGGTGACGGCCTGATTTGCGACAAATGCAAACTGCTCTACGAGATCCGTGATGGCATCCCGGTCATGCTGATCGGCGAAGCGAAAAAACTATCCTGACAGGACCCCGGCAATTGCAATTCAGCGCCTCGCTGACAGCCATGTCTGCCGCCATGTTCCCATGGCGGCGCATCATCCGGCTGTCGGTTGTTTTCCTTTCACCTCCGTGCAGGCCTTAAACAGGCCGGCCCGCACGGCGTCCTTATTCCCAGTCGTTCAGGACATAGGCGATCTCTTCCTGCTCTTTGGATGTCAGGTAGGGGTGCATCGGAACGCTGAAAATTCTCGTCGCATAGTCATCGCTGACGGGGAAATCCCCGTCACGGTAGTGCAACTCAGCAAAGGCCGGCTGGAGATAAAGCGGCCCGGCATAGTGTATCTCGGCGGGAATCTCCGCTTCTTTGAGCTTTTTAAGCATCTTCAAGCGATCCTCTTCCGACTCCGTCAGCAGGGAATAGCGGAACCAGGCAGACGTCACGCCATCGGGCACATAAGGTGTTACCAAAAGCGGATTCTCATCCAGAAATTGCGTATAGCGCCCGGCAATATCCTGGCGCAGGGCAATCTCTTCCGGAAAAATCTCGAATTTCGCCAGAAGCATGGCGGCCTGCAAAGAATTCATGCGCCCGTCGATACCGGCCCTGACATGATCATCCCCGCCTTTTTCCCGGCCGTGCATGCCGATGGAACGGATCAGCCCGGCGCACCGGTCGTCATCCGTAAAGCACATGCCGCCGTTTCCGTAAGCGCCGAAAGGGGCCTCCGGGGGAAAGGCGACACACCCGATATCGGCCAGGGAACAGGTCCGTCTGCCTTTGTATACGCCGCCGAACGCCTCCGTTCCGACCTCGATCACAAAAAGGCCGTGCTTTCCGGCGATGGCGCAGACGGCATCGTAGTCGGCAGGGAGGCCGAAAAGATCGACGGACAGAATCCCTTTCGGGACAAGATGGGCAGCCGATCCGTCACCCGGCAGGGGATACAGGGAAGAATCCCTTTTGACAACCGCTTCGACCGCCTTCACCAGCTGTTCGGGATCGATGTTGAAGGTAAACGGATCGATATCGACGAAAACCGGGGTCGCCCCCAGGACTTTAATGATCGACACCACCGCATTTTCGGCAAAAGGGGTCGTGAAGATCGCATCGCCCGGCCCCACACCGCAGCTCATCAAGGCCATGAGAAGGGCATCGGTACCTGAAGAACACGCGACAGCATGCTTGACGCCGCAGTAAAGGGCAAGCTTTTCTTCCAGTTGTCCCACTTCCGGACCGTTGACATACTGCCCGTGATCCATCACCCGGCTGAAATTGTCTTGAATTTTTTCCTGGATTTTCGCCTGCTGCGACTGCAGATCAATGAACTTCATTGTACCTCCTCTGGTTGATCATGATGATTTTTTGCTTCATGCACAACGCGTATCAAGGACCGTCATTTCATCCGGACAGGGTTCAAAAGACGATTTGCGGTGCCGGTTTTGAAATGACGGAACAGGACCTTATGACTTCATCGATGCATTCAAGGGCTACAAAAGATCTTCCCTGCTCCGGCGGGCCGCTTCCAGGGTGTTGTTGAGAAGCATGGCAATCGTCATGGGGCCGACGCCGCCGGGCACGGGCGTGATAAACGAACTGCGGGCCGCGACTTCCGGAAACGCCACATCGCCGACCAGGCGTCCGTCATCCAGGCGGTTGATTCCCACATCGATCACGACGGTCCCGTCGGATACCATGTCTCCCCGGATCATTTCCGCCTTTCCCGCGGCGGCGATGAGAATGTCGGCCCGTCGGGTCACCTCCGCCAGAGCTTTCGTTTTCGTGTGGCAGACCGTCACCGTCGCGTTCCGGGCCAGCAGCATCAGGAAAAGGGGTTTCCCGACGATGTTGCTCCGTCCGACGATGACCGCCTCCTTTCCTTCTATCGGGATGCCCGACCGATCGAGCAGTTCCATGATCCCCCTGGGGGTACAGGCCATGTGGCAGGGCTGACCCGTCAGCAGGCGGCCGATGTTGACGGGATGGAATCCGTCGACATCCTTCGCCGGGTCGATCGCCTCAATGATATGGGCGGGATCAATGTGACGGGGCAGGGGCAACTGGACGAGAATGCCGTGAATTTCGGAATCGCGGTTGAGTTCATCGATCAGGGCCAGGACGGTTTTTTCGTCCGTTTCCGCGGACAGCTTATATTCACGCGAATAAAACCCCACTTCGGCGCAGGCATTCTCCTTGCGTTTCACATAGATCCTGGACGCCGGGTCGTCTCCCACGAGCATGACGGCCAGGCCCGGCACAATGCCCGTATCTTTTTTCAACTGGTCCGTTTTTACCTTGATTTCGTTTCGAATTGCCTGGGATATTTTGTTGCCGTCGATGATGTTGGCCATGAAATCACCTCTCTGATATGTGGATACCTGAAGGGACACACTCCCCTCCCCCTCCCGGAACCTTGCAAGGGCTTATAGCGGAAAAGGGATAACCAGGCAAGAAAAAAGCGGATTGAGCCGGAGCGGGGCAGAGGGGGTTCCCATTTTATTTATTGATAAATATTGCCGTCTTGTGCTAAGAGGAGCCCAAACTAAAAAGGCGGTTTGTCAGTATGGATTTGGGAAGCATGCTCGAGGCGAGCAGGGAGCGGTTCGGTTCCAATATTGCGCTCATCTACGAAGGAAAGCACTACACCTACGGGGAACTGGACAACGCCGTCAATGCCATGGCAAACCACTTTCTCGCCGCAGGCATCGCGAAGGGTGACAAGGTCGTCCTGATGCTCCCCAATTGCCCGGAGTTTGTCATCACCTACTTCGCCGCCGTGAAGATCGGTGCCGTCGCCGTGACCCTGAATATCATGTCGACTTCCCATGAACTCCTGCACCTCCTCAACGACTGCGACGCCAGATGTTTTGTCACGGAGGAAATCCTGACCGGGAAGTTCGAAGTCATCCGGGACCGGTTATCCCTGAACCCGGAATTGATTTCGACCAAAGGTCCCGAAAAGGAATGCCTCTTCTGGAATATCGTTGAAAAAGGCAACCGCACCCTTGAAAGACCGGAAATGGCGCCGGACGATCCGGCGGTCATGATCTATACGGCCGGTTTGACGGGGAAACCCCTCGGGGCGGTCCTCACCCATCGGAATCTCCTGAGCCAATCCACCCTGGTCCGTGATCTCTACCAATCGACGGAAAAAGACCGCAGCCTGGCCGTGATTCCCCTGTTCCACTCCTTCGGCGCCGCCGTCAACATGCTGGCGGCCCTGCGCATCGGCGCGGGGATCGTCCTGATGGACCGGTTCAGCGTCGAGGCGATCCTCAAGAGCATCGAGCAGGACAAAGTGACCTATATCGCCGCCGTACCCCGCCTCTTTCTCGGATTGGCCATGAGCCCCGACATCGGCGACTACGATGTCAGTTCGCTCAGTTTCTGCATCACCGGCGGCGCCGCCATGCCGGCCGAATATATTTCCGTTTTTGAACAAAAATTCCCCGTCATCCTGCGGGAAGGCTATGGCCTGACAGAGGCGTCTCCCGTCTGCGCCTGTCACCGCAGGGGCGAAGCTCACAAACCCGGTTCGATCGGGGTCCCCATTCCCGGTGCGGAAGTGAAAATCATCGCTGACGACGGGAACGAAGTTCCCCGTAACACGGTCGGGGAGGTCATCGTCAAGGGCGATAACGTCATGAAGGGCTATTACAAGGACGAGGCCTCGACCGCCCAGGTTCTCCGAAACGGATGGCTTTATACGGGGGATCTGGGAAAGATGGATGAAGACGGCTTTATTTTCCTCACGGGCCGCAAGAAACGCATGATCATCACCAGCGGATACAACGTTTATCCCCGTGAGGTGGAAATGGTTCTCGAGCTCCATCCCGATGTGCTCAAGGCCAGGGTCATCGGTAAGCCGGACCTGATGCGGGGGGAGATCGTCAAGGCCCTCGTCGTCAGAAATGATGGCGCCACCTCCAGTGAGAGGGAAATCATGAAGCACTGCCGGTCCTACCTGGCCTCCTACAAGCTCCCCCGGGAACTGGAGTTTGTCGAAGAGATCGCGGACTAAGCCATGGAAATCGGATATCTCCGAATGAACGAAAACCGTTGTCGTTAAACGTAAATACTAAAACCGATATTTTGAAAGGAGAAGGGATATGAAAGAAGTAGTCATTGTTAGCGGAGCAAGAACGGCCGTCGGTACCTTCGGCGCATCGTTGAAAGGGGTTCGCACGGTCGATCTGGGCGCCCTGGTTATCAAGGAAGCCATCAAGAGAGCCGGTCTGCGGCCCTCCACCAGCGATTTCATCAATGCATGCCGCCCCGACGTGTTCGCCGGTGTCGACATGACGGACATCAACAAGAAATACTACGATTACGATTCATCGCTGAATCCGGTGTACTTCGATGAATGTATCATGGGGAACGTCCTTCAGGGCGGCCAGGGTCAGAACACGGCCCGCCAGGCAGGCATCTATGCCGGTCTTCCCGAAGAAACCAACGCCTTTACCGTCAACAAGATCTGCGCCTCCGGTCTGAAGGCCATCACCCTGGCCGCCCAGTCCATCATGGCAGGCATGTCGGACATCGTTGTCGCCGGCGGTATGGAAAACATGAGCAACGCACCTTATCTCGTTCCCGATGCCCGCTGGGGATACCGGATGAACATGCCTTACGGCTCCATCGTCGACCTGATGGTCATGGACGGCCTGTTTGAGATCTTCAACGGCTACCACATGGGCATGACGGCGGAAAACATCGCCACCAAGTACGGCATCTCCCGCCAGGAACAGGATGAAATAGCCCTTCTCAGCCATCAGCGCGCCCGTGCCGCCATTGCATCCGGAGCGGTCAAGGACGAAATCGTCCCGGTCGTCATTCCTTCCAAGAAAGGCGACACGATTTTCGAGGTGGACGAAAGACCGATGGATACCAGCCTCGAGAAGATGGCGAAACTGTCCCCGGCTTTCATCAAGACCGGCACCGTCACGGCGGGAAACGCCTCCGGCATCAACGACGCCGCCGCCGCGGTCGTCGTCATGAGCGCGGACAAGGCGAAGGAACTGGGTCTCAAACCCCTCGCGAAAATCAAGGGCTTTGCCGCCGGCGGCGTCGATCCCGCATACATGGGCCTCGGTCCCATTCCGGCCACGAGAAAGCTCTTCAAGCAGCTGGGCCTCACCATGAAGGACATCGACGTCATCGAGCTGAACGAAGCCTTCGCCGTCCAGGCCATTGCCTGTATCCGCGAGCTGGGTGTCGACATGGATAAGTGCAATTTGAACGGCAGCGGTATTTCCATCGGCCATCCCATCGGCTGCACCGGCGCCCGGATTACCTACAGCCTGGCCATGCAGATGCAGAAGAAAAACGCCGGCCTCGGTCTCGCCACGCTGTGTATCGGCGGCGGACAGGGTATGGCGATTGTCCTGGAAAGAGCGTAATTCCTGCGTAGTTTCGGAATCCAGTCTTCTGTAATCGACGTTAACAAAGTATCTCACGCCCCGTGATATTCCTTCGGGGCGTGAGATTTCTTTCTCCCCAAATTAAAATTCAAGGAGCATTTCTATGGAATACAAGAATATCTTATTTTCTGTTGAAGATGGAATTGCCACCATTGCCTTCAACAGGCCCAAGGCCATGAACGCCATGAACGGCGAGACCATGGAAGAACTGTACGATGCGGCATCAGTCTGCAAAAAAGACAGCGCCGTCAAAGCAATCATCCTGACCGGTGCGGGCGAAAAGGCCTTCGTCGCCGGCGCGGACATCGCCCAGATGCAGAACATGAAACCCGCCGATATCCTGTCCTTCATGGAACTGGGTCATGAAACGATGCGTCTGATCGAAACCATGCCGAAACCCTCCATCGCCGCCGTAAACGGCTATGCCCTGGGCGGGGGAACGGAAATCACCATGGCCTGCGACATGCGGTTCGCCTCCGAGAAGGCCGTCTTCGGGCAGCCCGAAATTCTCCTGGGCATCATTCCCGGATGGGGCGGGACCCAGCGCCTGGCGAGACTCGTCGGCATGGGCCGGGCAAAGGAACTCATCCTGAGCGGTGAACAGATCAATGCCCAGCGTGCCTTCGATATCGGGTTGGTGAATCGCGTATACCCGCCGGAAGCACTCATGGACGAAACCCGCAAGTTCGCCAGGAAACTGGCCGCCCTTTCCGGCTTCGCCACGAAGATGGCCAAGCACGCCATCAATTACGGTTACGATATCTCCATCGACAGTGCCAACCGGCTCGAGATGCAGTGTATCGCCCAGTGCTTCAGCACGGACGACCAGAAGGAGGGCATGTCCGCTTTTCTGGAAAAGAGAAAACCCGCCTTCACGGGCCGTTAGATCGGAGGGAGAGGCGCCTTATGGGACCGGATTTGATCGACAGGCTGATTGTCAAGAACGAATCGAAAATCGTCTACCTGGTTATGGACGGCCTGGGGGGACTGCCCCGGGAAGAAGGGGGGCGCACGGAGCTGGAAACGGCCCGTAAACCTTATCTGGATAACCTGGCCCGGCAGTCCGTCTGCGGCCTCCTCGATCCGATCGGCTACGGCATCACGCCGGGCAGCGGTCCGGCCCACTTTTCCCTGTTCGGTTACGATCCCGTCAAAACGAACGTCGGCAGGGGCCTTCTGTCCGCCGCCGGGGTGGATTTCCCGATCACGGAACGGGACCTTTTCATGCGGGTCAATTTCGCGACCATCGACCGGGAAGGCCGGGTGATCGATCGCCGTGCCGGAAGGATCGACACGGAGGAAAACCGGCGTATCTGCCGGAAGCTCAAAAGCAACGTGAAACTCCCGGACGGAATCGAAGCCTTCTTCGAAACGGAGAAGGAACACCGGGCCCTTTTTGTCCTCCGGGGGGATGATCTCCGGGAAGAGATCGGTGAAACGGATCCCCAGAAAACCCGGGAATTTCCGCATGCACCCGTCGCCCTGATCCCGGAAGCAACGGCGACGGCCGGGCTTATCCGTTCCCTCATGGACCAGAGCAAAGCCATCCTGGCCGATGAAGAAAAGGCCAACATGGTCCTGTTCCGGGGTTATTCTCGGTTTCATCGTTTCGCCGGCATGGAGGAGCGTTTCGGCCTCAACGCCCTGGCCATCGCCGGCTATCCCATGTACCGGGGTATCGCGCGACTTCTGGGAATGACCGTCGGCCCTCAGACGTCAACGATCGAAGAGGAAATTCAGACCCTGGAAAAATGCTACAATGATTACGATTTCTTCTTTATCCATGTCAAGCCCACGGACTCCCGGGGCGAAGACGGCAACTTTGACGCGAAAGTCAAGGTCATCGAAGAAGTGGACACGTTCATACCCAGGATCATGGCCCTGGACCCGGATGTCCTGGTCGTGACGGGGGACCATTCGACACCGGCGGCCTTGTCCGGTCACAGCTGGCATCCGGTCCCGGCGATTCTTTTTGCGAAAACCTGCCGGCCTGACGGGGTTTCCCGCTTCGGAGAAAGAGACTGCATCGCAGGCGGCCTGGGAAGGATGCCCATGGTTTATTTGATGGGCCTGGCCCTGGCCCATGCCAGGCGACTGGAAAAATTCGGCGCGTAAGTAATAAAACATTACATTGAGACAGCAGCCATACGGGTCCTGGAAATAAGCGGTATGGTGCCCTCATATTCGATTCGAACCATCTTAGACAAACGGGGACTGATTCCAAATCGGTCCCCGTTTGTTTTGCAGGGTGGGCGCTGCCCGTCCAATTGTCAAGATTAAAGATTTGACCCCTTGGCTCTTTTGGCCATTTCTTCATCCCGGAGTTCTTTCCTTAAAACTTTTCCCACCGCCGTCTTGGGCAGTTCGCTGCGGAACTCGATTTCCGTCGGCAGCTTGTAAACCGCAAGTCTCTTTTTACAGTAATCGATAAATTCCTGCGGGGTCGCCGTCTCCCCTGCCTTCAACACGACGAACACCTTCACGTTTTCCCCCCGTTTGGGATCGGGGATGCCAATGGCACAGGCCTCCTGCACCTTCGGATGGGAATAGAATACCTCGTCGATTTCCCGTGGATAGACGTTGAACCCGCCGGAAAGGATCATGTCCTTTTTCCGGTCCACGATGAAGAAATAGCCGTCCTCGTCCATGACGGCGATATCCCCGGTGTAGCACCAGCCGTCACGCAGGGTATTGGCTGTTTCGTCGGGTTTGTCCTTGTATCCCCGCATTACCTGAGGACCTTTGATGACCAGTTCGCCCGATTCGCCGACGGGCATTTCCCGGGTCCCTTCCTCGATGTCCACAATCCGCGCCAGGGTATCGGAAATGGGAATCCCCACGCTTCCCACTTTCCGGGCACCGCCGGCAAAGGGATTGATATGGGTCACAGGCGATGTCTCGGTCATGCCGAAGCCCTCAACGATGACGGCCCCGGTCGCCGCTTCAAAATCCCGGATGACTTCCACCGGCAGGGGCGCACTGCCGGAAAACGCCCCTTTCATGCACTTGATGTCGGTTTTCTTGAGCTCAGGATGGCTGAGAAGCCCCACATACATGGTGGGAACCAGGGGCGCAAACGTCGGCCGGTACTTCGTGATGGCTTTCAGGAGCGGCTCCGGCTGGGGCTTGGGAATGAGGATCTGGGGCCAGCCCATGGCGATCGCGAAATTCATGCAGGCCGTCAAACCGAAAACATGAAAATAGGGAAGCGCCCCGAGCATGATTTCCTTGCCCGGCTCAAGCTTCGGAAACCAGGCCGCCGCCTGCTGGACCTGCGAACTTAAATTGGCATGAGTCAACTCCACTCCTTTCGAAACCCCTGTCGTTCCCCCCGTGTACTGGTACATGGCAACGTCCCGGAAGCCGACCTTTACCTCCTGCCGATAGGGTTCATGATTTGCAGTACAAGTCTTCCAGAAATGGACATCCGGTGCGGGCTTTACCGACGCTGCAAGGCGCTTTTTTTTCGCCACCAGCGGGAAGAGGAGATTCTTGGGAAAGGGCAGATAATCGCCGATCGAGGTGATCACAATCTGCTTGATTTTTGTCCTGGGCCGGAGATCGATCATCCGGTTCCCCAACAGATCGATGGCAATCAACACCTTTGCCCCCGAATCGTTGAACTGATATTCCAGTTCCCGGTCCGAGTACAGGGGATTGTTCATGACCGCAATGGCCCCGATCTTCATGATCGCATAGTAGGCCACAACGCAGGGGATCATGTTGGGAAGGATGATCGCCACGGCATCGCCCCGTTTAACGCCGAACGACACGAGACATCCGGCAAAACGGTCGACCATGTCCTGCACCTGCAGGAAAGACAGCTTATAGCCTTCAAAAATGAGCGCCGTCCGGTCGGGGAAATTTCTCGCCGTCCGTTGCAGGATTTCCGGAAGGCAGATCTCCTCATACCGGAGGAACTCGGGCACCCCCTTCTCATAGTGTTTCAACCACGGTTTTTTCAGATAGGGACTTTCTTCCACCACCATGTCCTCCCGGCCTTTCCGACCGCTGCATTCTCCATTCAGAGACTGTGTCATAACGTCATTCTGAGCCGTCAGGCGAAGAATCTCTTCATCTCAACATTCCGTCATCATTAGATTCTTCACTTCGTTCGGAATGACCACAAACGTAAATCAAGTATGGCGACACAGTCTCTGATTCCTGAGCGCCTGGTTTCATACCGAACACAGCACTGCGTGAAAATCAGAACTTGTAACTCATCGTCAGGGCACCACCCCAGAGGTGGCCGTCCGCCTCCAGGGAAACCTTGGGATTAAGCCCGCCATTGTGATACGCACCGTTGAGATTTTCGCTTTCCCCGTTGACCTGCAACTGCCGGGTCGGAATCCAGGTATATTGAACCGTGGCATCGATACCGAGATTGCCGAAATTCAAGCCTGTCCCCAGGGCAAAGGTGTGTTTGTCCGCATCGGGCCACTGCAGGTCTACCGTATCGTCGGGAATGGGCGTCGGATCGTAAAAATAGGATCCGCGGAGGGTGAACATCGTGTTGACCTTCCACTCCGCTCCCAGGCGCACCTGATATGTATTGTCCCAGTCCCGTGGAAAATATTCGGAAGCGATTTTGCCGATTAAAGGCCGGTCGAACTTCACCGTATAATTTTTAACCGTCGACCAGTGGGTCCAGACCAGGTCCGCTTCCACGGAAACGTTTTCGCTGGGCATATACCGGATGCCGGCCTGAATTTGGTCGGGGCTGTCGATTTCCGTTTTCGCATGCACCTTGCTGCCGGGAATGGGCGTTCCCTTCACTTCCGTCGTTCCCTCGAGTTCCGTATCCGTCTTTCCCCGATAAGTGAGGCCCATCGCCAGAGACTTCACGGGCCTGAACATCAACCCGACATTGAACGACCAGTTGAAATCGTCTTCCAGGTCCGTCAGCACCCTTTTATTATGCAAGGAGGCTTTGGTCGGGGCGAACATGAGTCTTTCGACGCCGCTTTTGGTCTTGCCCAGGGAAATACCCGCCCCGACAGAAAAATAGTCGTTGAACCGATAGGCGACGGTCGGCGTGACCACTTCCCGCATGTACCAGGATCGATAAGAATCGTATGCTCCCGGGTTGCTGCAATATCCGGCGGCCGGAATGTCATGTTTCCACTGGATATCGAGGCCGAAGGGCACATAGGCGGCAATCCCGGCGGAAAAGCCCTTCCCGACCGGCATGGTGAAGCCCAGGTGGGGGACGGCCAGCAGGCGTGACTGGTCATACATGTCGGCCGGTCCCGCATTGGGAACAGCCATGTTCGTCACCTGATAGTTGTGAACCCGCAGGACCGGTTTGATGACATTGGCACCCACCGAAAGCATGGGCTGCTTAATCTGCGTGAGGCCTGCCGGGTTGTAATAGATCGCGAAGGGATCATCCGCATAGGCGCTGAATGCACCGCCCAGGGCCGTCGCTTTCGCACCGATGCCGTAGGTGTCGACATTTCCCGCCCAGGATGCAACCGCCAGGCACAGTACAGCGAACAGCATCACAATCGACGTGAATCCGTATTTTCTCATCCTTCCTCCCCATCTCCCGGATTTATTTTAAAACCTGCCCCTGTTCCTCCCCGCAGGGTTAATAAACCGCCGCAATCGGCCCCTCGCTTGGATCGGGGCCGGTCATCAGAAAAGAAGATTGCTTTCCCCCGGTATTTGAGCTGTTTTTGATTGGATTAGCGCTGAAAAACATGAACTCCCTTAGCACAGGGAGCCGCCGGAAATCAAGACGCAATCATTTATTGGAATGCAGCGCAATAAAAAGCACCCCTTGACCGAAAACCGGTTCAAGGGGTGCCTCTTTATTTCCTATGAATCCGAATGGCCTATTCCAGATCCATGGCCTTCCAGACGATCTCGGCAATATCCAGGGCCGCCATGCTTTCCTCTTTCTTATGGTCCTTGATACCGTCACTCATCATGGTCAGGCAGAAGGGACAGCCGACGGCAATCGTATCGGCCCCTGCTTCAATAGCCTGCGCCGTTCTCATGTCGTTGATGCGATCTCCGATGTCCTCTTCCATCCACATCCTCGCACCGCCGGCGCCGCAGCAGAAGCTCCGGGCCATGTTACGTTCCATCTCCGTCAGCTTCAAGCCGGGTACAGCCTTGAGGATTCTTCTCGGCTGATCATAGATTTCGTTGTAACGGCCGAGGAAACAGGAATCATGGTACGTAAAGCTCCCTTCCACGGGTTTCTTCAGGCTGATCTTACCCTTTGCAATCAAATCGGCAATAATCTCAGTGTGATGATAGACCTCGAAGTTTCCGCCGAAATGGGGGTAATCCTTTTTCAGGGCGTTGTAGCCATGGGGACAGGTGGCGATGACCTTCTTCACGCCGTAGCCGTTCATGACCTCGATGTTCATCTGAGCCATCGTCTGGTAGAGATATTCATTACCGCCGCGCATGGCCGAATCGCCGCAGCAGCCTTCCTCCGTCCCGAGGATACCGAAGCTGACACCCGCCGCCTGGAGAATCTTCGCAAACGCTACCGTGACCTTCTTGCCCCGGTCGTCGAATGAGCCCGAACAACCGACGTAGAAAAGGTATTCGACGTTGGGGTCTTCCGCCAGTGATTTGACACCCAGTTCCTTCGCCCAGTCGGCCCGCAGATGGGCGCCGATGCCCCAGGGGTTGCTGTTGTTTTCCATGTTCCGGAAGGTCAGTTGCAATTCCGGCGCAAAATCGGCCTCCATGAGTACCTTGTACTGCCGCATCCCGACGACCTTCGGCACATGCTCGATGTTCGCGGGGCAGTTTTCCATGCAGTACATGCAGTTCGTACAGGCCCAGAGTTCGTGAAGATCGATCGCCTCCCCGACCAGGGCTTTTTCCTCCGCAGCCGCCGGTTTCAGGCCGTCAACGACATTGTCCACCTTTTCCAGCCACTGGCAGAACACGCCCTTCTTCGCAGGCGTTTTGGGATTGCCTTCTTCATCCGTTTCCACCATTGCCTTCTGCTCGGCAATCGCGGCCGGAACCTTTTCGAGCCAGTAATTCTTGATATCCTGGGTCAGCTTCTTCGGCGACAGGGGCTTTCCGGACAGGTAAGCCGGGCAGCCATCCTGGCAGCGTCCGCACTTCGTACAGGCGTCACCGTCGAAAATCTGCTTCCACGTGAAATCCTGAACCTGGCCGACACCAAACGACTCGGCATTCTCGAAATCGCGGATCGGCTCGATCTGGCCGACGGGCAGCATGGTCTTCATGTACTGGTTGGCCGGGGTGGTGAAAATATGGAGCAATCTTGAATAAGGGATATAGGCGATGAATCCGAGGGCGAAGAACGTGTGAATCCACCAGGTGGCCTTGTGCATGGCCTTGGCCGTTTCCGGCTCGACACCGGCGAACATTTTCGAAATCCCGAACCCGATAATGGACCAGACTTCCCAGGAGGGTTTGGTAACATGGATGCGCAGCGCTTCGATGATGAATCCCGTGATGATGATACCCGCCAGAAGAAGCAGAACGACGGCGTCATCGGCTTCATTGTCCGGCTTTCCCTTATATCCCAGGCGGTCCGGCCTGGTCAGGTAACGCCGGTCGAAAAACATGACGGTTCCGGCAAGAACACACAGACCGAATATCTCCATGATGAGGGAGAAGACCAGGTAGAAATTCCCCCGCAGAAAGGCCCAGCCCAGGGGTTCCGTGATATGGAATTCCGTTGCATCAAACGCGGCCCCCCAAATCAACACGAAAAAGCCGAAAAAGATCAGTCCATGCATGATGCCGGGATAAGGTTCTTTAAACGTGTTGATCTGTAAAACGACATTCCTGAACAGATACTTGAGCCGCTCGTTCCGGTTTGCGAACCGGTTCTCTGTCTCGGGTTTTCCCAGGGCTTTCCACATGCGCCAGCGCCGGTAGAAGCCGTAAGCCATGATCGCCAGGGCAATCGCCGTGAAGGAGAAGAGAACGGGTTCGAAGTATTCCGCATTCCAAAATACCTGCCTCCCCTCGTTCCCGATGGAAAAGGTTGCATGTTCCATAACGCCTCCGTGAATATATATTTTAAAGGATGAAAGACCTCGTAAAATTCTTCCAGCTCCTTGGAAGGAGATGGGAGAGAGGGGAAAGATAACGAACGTAAATGCCCGCCTGACACCCCCACGCTCACCCTCCTCCTTGAAGGAGAAGGGATCCCGGACATTACGGGTTCGTCATCATTTGCTTCTCTGAGAAAACCCCGCCCATCATGACGACAGGCGGGGCGTTCAGTTATCACCAAGCGCTTCCACTGAAAACGGGAAGCGAAATCAAGAGCCCCCGTTTATGCCAGGAGCTTCTTGCATTCCTTCGTCAGTTCGGGCACGACCTTGAACAGATCGTCCACGATACCGTAATCCGCCTTCGAGAAGATGGGGGCCTCGGCATCCTTGTTGACGGCCACGATCACCTTGGAAGAACTCATGCCCGCCAGATGCTGAATCGAACCGGAAATACCGCAGGCAACATACAGGTTCGGGGACACGACCTTACCCGTCTGACCGACCTGATCCGTCTGGGGTCTCCAACCGGCGTCCACCGCCGCGCGGGAGGCACCGACCGTGGCACCGAGAACGCCTGCCAGCTCTTCCAGAACCGCGTAACCTTCCGGCCCCTGCATACCGCGTCCACCGGACACGATGAAGTTGGCTTCCGTCAGGTCAACCTTGCCGCTCGTTTCTTTCTGCACTTCCAGGACCTTCGTCTTCAACTGGGAAGCGTCGATACCGGCGTCGAATTTCTCGACGGCCCCGGCCTTCGCGTTTTCCGCCGCGGCGAACACATTGGGACGCAGGGACGCCATCTGGGGGAAAGAAGAAACCATGATTTCCCCGAAACACTTGCCTGCGTACATGGGCCGAACCGCCACCATTTTCCCGCCGTCAAGCCTCAAAGCCGTGCAGTCCGTCGCCATACCCGTGGCCAGCTTCCCGACCAGCCGGGAGGACAGATCCTTTCCCTGTGCCGATGCACCCAGCAGCAGGATCGCCGGATCCTTTTCCTTGACGATTTTCGCGACCGCCAGGGCGTGCGCATCCGTCGTATAGGGTTCAAACATGGCGTTATCCGCCACATATACCTTATCCACCCCGTATTTTCCCAATTCGCCTGCAATTCCTTCCACGCCGGAACCGACGAGAACGGCACATACCTCGTCACCCAGTTCATCGGCCAGCTTTCTCGCCGCGCTTGCAAGTTCGAAGGAGATCTTACGGAAGGCGCCTTCTCTCTGCTCTGCTACTATCCATACACCTTTAGCCATTTTATTTACCTCCGTATGTCCTTTGATTAAATAACCTTCGCCTCTTCCCGCAGCAACTTGGCAAGCTGAGCGGCCTTCGCAGCCGGATCATCACCCGCGATGATCTTTCCGGGAGGCCTGGCCGGAGGGGGTATGAATTTGGCAACTTTCGCCTTATCCGACGCGGCCACACCCAGCGCGGCGGCGTCCTTGATATCCACGGGCTTCTTCTTCGCCTTCATGATCCCCGGCAGGGAGGCGTAACGGGGTTCGTTCAAACCCTTCTGCGCCGTCAACACACAGGGGAGGGGACTCTCGATCACGAGCTGGGCGCCTTCAATGGCCCGCATGACCTTCACCGAACTGCCCGCGACCTCAACCTTGGTCACCAGGGTTGCCTGGGGCAAATCCAGGAGCTCCGCCAGGATCGAACCGACCTGACCGCTGTCGTCGTCAATGGCCCGCTGTCCACAGAAAATCAAATCGTAGGGAACGGTCTTGATGGCCGCTGCCAGCGCCGCTGCCGTCGTGTAGGCGTCGGCATTGTTCAGGGACGGATCGTCGATATGGATTCCCTTATCCGCACCCATCGCCAGGGCCGTCCGAATGCTTTCCATCGCTCTTGCCGGTCCGAGGGTCACGATTGTCACCTCTCCGCCGAGCTTTTCTTTCAACCTGAGGGCTTCTTCCACGCCGAATTCGTCGTAGGGATTCATGACCCACTTGATGCCGCCTTCTTCAATCCCGGAACCGTCGGTTTTCACCTTGATCAGGGTTTCCGTATCGGGCACCTGCTTTACGCATGCAATGATATTCACTTCATCCTCCTCGATGTCATGTACTTCGGGTGCAAGGTCGTCCTCACCCCTGGTACATCTAATTAAGTTTCCGGTTCCCCGGGGAAAACGGGGGAACCGGAAACATTTTCAACCATTACTGCCTGTTCTTAACCAGATCATCGACCACGGCGGGATCGGCCAGGGTGCTCGTATCGCCCAGATCGTCGATTTCATTGGCGGCAACCTTCTTGAGAATTCTTCTCATGATCTTGCCGCTTCTGGTCTTGGGCAGACCGTCGGCCCACTGGATCTTCTCCGGGGTCGCGATGGGACCGATGATGGTCCGGACGTACGCAACCAGTTCCTTCTTCAAAGCCTCTGAAGGCTCATTGCCGGATTTCAGGGTCACATAGGCATAGATCGACTGTCCCTTGAGCTCGTGGGGATAACCGACAACGGCGGACTCGGCCACTTTCTCATGGGCATTGAGGGTCGCCTCGATCTCGGCGGTCCCCATCCGGTGACCGGAGACGTTGATAACGTCATCGATACGCCCGGTGATTCTGTAATAACCATCTTCGTCACGCAACGCGCCGTCACCGGAGAAATAGAGGCCCGGATAGGGTTCGAAATAGGTTTCTTCGTAGCGTTTGTGATCGCCATAGATGGTCCGGGTGATGCCGGGCCACGCCGTCTTGAAGCACAGGGCGCCCCGGGCGGCCGGCTCGGTCTGCACTTCGCCGGTCACATCGTCGCAGAGAACCGGGATGACGCCCATGATGGGGAACGCCGGCATGGCCGGTTTGATGTCAATCGCACCGGGCAGGGGCAGGATCATGTGGCCGCCCGTTTCGGTCTGCCACCAGGTATCGACGATGGGGCACTGGCCGTGGCCGATCTTGTTGAAGAACCAATGCCATGCCTCGGGATTCAGGGGCTCGCCCACCGAAGACAGAATTCTCAGCGAGGACAGGTCGATTCCTTCCAGGAACTCGTCGCCTTCCTTGGCGATGGCGCGGATGGCCGTGGGGGCCGTATAGAAGGACGTAACCTTGTACTTCTCGACAACCTGCCAGAAGCGGCTGTAGGTCGGGTAGTTCGGAACGCCTTCAAACATGATGGAGGTTGCGCCCAGACAGAGGGGACCATAGACAACGTAGCTGTGACCGGTCACCCAGCCGACGTCGGCGGTGCACCAATGGATGTCTTCCTCGTGGAGATCGAAGGCATACTTTGAGGTATAGGCGGAATAAAGGAGATAGCCGGCCGTGGTATGGAGGGCGCCCTTGGGCTGTCCCGTGGAACCGGAGGTGTAGAGAATGAACAGGGTATCTTCCGCATCCATCCACTCGGGTTCGCATTTGTCATCCACGGAGGCCATTTCATCATGCCACCAGAGGTCTCTGCCCGGGGTCCATTCACATTTGATCTTGTCGCCCACGCGATCGACGACGATCACCTTCTCCACGGAAGGACATTCCTTCAGGGCCTCATCGGCGGAGGCTTTCGCGGGAACGGCCTTGGCGCCGCGCATGGTGCCGTTGCAAACGACGAGAACCTTTGACTCGGAATCCTGAATACGAACGGCCAGGGCGTCGGAGCTGAAGCCTCCGAACACGACTGCATGAATAGCACCGATGCGGGTGCAGGCCAGCATGGCAATGGCTGCTTCCGGAACCATGGGCAGGTAAAGACATACGCGATCGCCCTTCTTGACGCCGTGCTTCTTCAG
>CAZIPU010000019.1:0-11825 GCA_964541005.1 uncultured Syntrophales bacterium
GAAGAGCATATGGGAGTAGCAGGCATCGAACGCTCCGTCGGCGAAGGGGAGGGCTTGCCGGAAGTCGTGCCGCCTTGATTTTTCCTCTATCGTCCTCAAACCGGCGGCGGAGTAATCAAGGGCTGTCAGGTCAAAGCCCTGACGGGCGAAAAAGAGGGTGTCCCGCCCCTGCCCGGCGCCCAGCTCCAGAAG
Organism: uncultured Syntrophales bacterium; assembly: GCA_964541005.1. Taxonomy (GTDB): domain Bacteria; phylum Desulfobacterota; class Syntrophia; order Syntrophales; family JAAYKM01; genus JAAYKM01. The sequence continues at coordinate 193 of CAZIPU010000019.1, forward strand.
CCTGGCAACGCCTTCCTTTTTAAACAGCGCCGCAGCAATCCTTGCCGGCGCGCTGGGTGCGTCGCCGAAGAGGTCTTCCGTTTCGGAAAATGTTGTTTCCCATTGTTTCCGTTGGGTGTTGAAGCGATTTTTATTCTTCATACCTCGCATGACACGACTCCAAGGGACATAAAAGAGGGATTTTCTTTAACTGACGCAACAACCACGCTCGATTTAGCTAAACTTTAGCTAAACAGAACCCAGACGGGGTTTCGATTAGTCCCTTGATTGATTATGGTTTGATCCTTTTTTGACATAGTTTAAACAAGATTATGGATCTTATTCTTTTTCTGTTTTTCATCGAGTACACCGGGAAGAATATCCAAGAGTAGATGGTCGATATCCTCTCGTGAGGCTCGTTTGTATTTTTCCAGATATTCAAGAATCAGCTTCTTAAAGTAATCGTCCTTTAGTCCCCGGGTCTTTATGTATTCTGCTTTCTGATTTGTTTTTTCGGCTACAGAGAAAGAGATATGAAAATTCGGTTTTCTTCCCTCGATCAGATTTCTAGAACGGAGGCGATCAATCTCAAAATCATCAAGAGGTTTCTTTTTCTGGACCTTATCGAGCATCATAATGTCTATCAGTTCCAGATTTTTTTTCTGAGCCAGCACCCGAGCATAATCCATATCCAATACTTTACCCGTAATGGCCACCTTTACCCTGTTATCAGACAGATCATACTCCGGCATTGGGAAGAATCTTGCCCGTTGGTAATTGAACATCTTGCGGATGCCGCCGCCTGACGTGTCCACCATCTTCAAATTGAACATCGCCGTCGCCAGAAACCGGTTGCGATAGAGCTCTTCCGGGGCGTCTTCCTCGACCACTTTTTCCACCGAACCGGGAATAAAGCTGCCCAGGTTTGTAAAGAGTAACTGATCTTCCATTTCAACCACATTGATAACCCCGGCCATAGTGTAATCCTGATGGGCGATGCAGTTGTTGATCGCCTCTCGGATCACGAAGGGTTCGTATTGATCGACTTCATCCGGGAAAAGAGTCCCGTCCTTGATGTAGCGATATTTCAAGTTTCGGATTTTTGAATAAATTTTATCGACAGCCAGAAGCATGGGACAGGTTTCAATCTGATAATCCTTATCATTTCCTCTGGCATCCTTGAGAAGCCAGCAGATTTTAGCCACGGCGGGACTGATAAAATGCTCTGCCTCTTCCCGACCCAAGAGAAGGATCGCGGTGCGGGTGATTTTTCCTTTCAGGGTCAGTTTCGCCTTATTGAGGAAAGTGATGTCGTTCCAAGTATCTACTTCAACAGCTTTTTGCGGGGATTTGCTTTTAAAATTTCCCCGAGCTTTGGCGATAGCTAAAGGATCGAGATCCTCCAGGGAGGCGTTCAGGCAGATTGCCGCGCTCCAATCTTCAACGATGGCCTGACTCCTGATCCGCTCCATTTCTTCCAGATTAAGCGCCGTCAATGATGCGCCGTCCCGTCCGTAGTAGTGACCCTCCCATGCAATAGGAATCCCCTTCGGTGCAGCGGGGACTTGGAACAGAACAACCCGGCCTTCAGGGAGATTCAGCTCATAAATCTCGATAAACGTGATGCGATTCGTTGTTTTATTTCCAATTTCTCCTTTTAACCGGTCCAATGCTGCCCTGTTATTTCTATAATTGGACGCGACAACGGTATGCCCTTTGTCCTTGACACCGAAGATCAACCAGGCAGAGTCCACTCTCTTCAGGTTGGCCTCGTTGCTCAGGGCGGAGAAATATTTCCCGAGTTTATCAAAATCATAGTTGTTCCTGGCTTCTTTGAATTCAACGACCTCGTTTTCCCCGGCAAGTGATCTTAGTTTGTTGAACAGTTGGATTAACGCTTCCTTTTTCATAAATGACGTTGCTCCTCATCTCCTTAGCAGGGCGGATTATTGCAGAGGCCAGCCGCCGTGGGCGTCGATCATGGCGTCGATTTCCGCCATGAGGCGGATCGTTTCGCCCAGAGCGGCGACGATGTGCTGGTAGTGGGTGATGTCGTCGTAGGTAAGCTGACGCACCTTCCGGTCCTTCAGCCATTTCCGGCAGACCTGGTACCCCCCGATATGGAAGTTCCAGACCTCCGGCGGGATGCCCTCAAAATACTGGTTGGCGTTGATCCAGACCCGTCCTTTGTCGCTCCCCTCCCCCGGTTCGGTGTAGCGGACGGCCTCGACGAGGCCGTCTCCGGCCATGGGAAATGCCGTCTTGACGGGCGGCCGTTTTTCCAGCAGGTGGAGCCCCACCAGTTCTTCCCCCAGGCGGCAGAGCTCACGGAAAAGCTCAGGATTCGATGTCAGAGGGAGCCGGGGGAAGTCGATCTTCAGGAACTCGGCGTAACGGGTCCGGTAGGTCGGGCTATGGAAGACCGCGTATACATAGTGAAAAATGTCTTCCGGACCGAAGGTTATAGAAAGATTACCCCTTCTGTTGGATAGGAAAGAGAGGTTAATCATAGCTGCAAGATTTTTAATGAAAGAACTGGCGAAATTAGGAATGGGACCTGTAGATGGGAGAAATTGATCATCCATATCAAAAGAAAGATTTTTTTGTTTTACGGCAAATAAATATAGAGGAGCGAAGTTCATGATTCCCTTGTTGCTATAGAACGCTCTGTTATCAACAGGATATCGACTTACCCCAAAATGGGAATAGTCTTCTTGAAGAGCAACTTGGCGCATAAAAATTAGCCCTAAATTTGTGTTTTCGGTAAATTGTCCCATCACCTCCGGGCGAGGCATGCAGAGGAATCCCCGCGATTGTCCGGTATAATAGGTATAACGGGTATCAAACGGCCGGTAGAGAATGGGCGTGATCTTGGCAGGATCGGGGCCGCTCTTTTTCAGGTCCTGCTGGGCCAGGCTCACTTTCCAGTCGCGGGCATCCGGTCCCAGATTAAAAACCGACCGGGCCTCTTCCTCGGTCAAATCCAGGAATTTTTGCACCGTGTGCCATGCATCTTCCCGGGACCAATGAATGGTCAGGGCGTTCCGGGCGGTGACGATCCCGACACTGTTGACCGGGAATATATCCGTAATTTTCCAGCCCTTTTCATATTCCGCCCGGAGGTCCGTGTCCTGAGGAGTAAAAAGATAGAAGGGGGCCTGTGGCGTCACCAAATTCCAAGGGGTCGATTCCAGATCGTTTTCCCAGAGCCAGGCGTATTTTCCGCCGGAAATAACCTTTTGACCGTCGGCGCTTTCACCATGGATTTCCCGGAGGCCCCACAGGTCGGCGTGGTGCACCACGGCGGTCTGGTTCGACGCCCCGCGCTTGACGAAAATCGCTATCGCCACGCCCTGTTGGATGTCGAAGACATTTTCATCCTTGCCGCCGTCCGGCGCTTTTTCCTTCTTCTTGCTGTTGCCGTGGAGGTCGAGGACGTAGATATCGTCGAAGGTTTTCATCAGGCTTTGGCGCATGCCCCGAAAGGTCGGGTTGTCGAGATAGCCGTGGTTGGTGACGAAGGCCAGAATGCCGTAGCCGGTCTGTGCGATGCGCCACTGTGCGAAGCGGATGAACTTGACGTAGTCGTCGTTCAGCCACTTGGGGTTCTTCTCCCCCAGGGGTCGGCCGTCCAACTGGAAATAATTTTCCGTATCTTCCCCCGTCTGGAGGTTTTTCCCCCGCAGGAGGTGCGAAATCCAGGCCCCGGTGTTGGCCGAATGGCCCGAATAGGGCGGATTGCCCAGGACGACCATGACCGGCAGGTTCTTCTTGACCTCCCCGGCGGCCTCGACTTCGTCGGCGAGCCATTTGGCGAACAGGGGCAGATCCCCCAGGCGGAAGGCCTTTTCCAGCGTATTGGTCAGGTAGATCCGGAGGCGCTCGTCGGAGCCGAAATCGTAGCCCGTCCGGTCGAGAAGGAGCCCCAGCTTCATGTGGGCCACGGCGTAAGGGGCCATGAGGAGTTCAAAGCCGAACAGCCGGGGGAGAAGATGCGACGAGACGTAGCCGTTTTTTCCCGCCCAGGCGCCCTTTTGCCCCTGGGTGCAGACGGTTTCGTAAATCTGGTGGATGACCTCGTGCAGAAAGGTGCCCGTTCCGGTGGCGGGATCGAGGATCAGCACCTTATGAATTTCCTCCGTTTCCCCATCGTTTTTTCCCGGCATGGTGATTTTCGAGGCGTCGGCCAGACCGCTCTCCAGTCCGAAGGACGTTTTCAGGATATGGTCCACGCTCCGGATGATATAGGAAACGACCGGCTCCGGGGTGTAATAGACGCCCCGGGTTTCCCGGATCTTCGGGTTGTAGGCGGCAAGGAAGGTTTCGTAGAAGTGAACGACGGGGTCTTCCCGGCGGGTGGCTTTCCCGAAATCCTTGAGAATGGCATCCATGTCGGCCCGGTCGAGGACAGCCGTCAGGTCCTCCACGATCCAGACGAGGCGGTCTTCCATATCCGGCCCGGCGATGTGAGTGAACATTTTGCGGAGAAAAGGATTGGTTTTGGGGAGTTCGTAGGCCGCATGCTCCCGGATGAAATGCCCCTCCGTTTTCGTGTTGCAGCGGGCCGCGAAAAGGCCGTAGGCAATGGTCTGGGCGTACATGTCGGTGAACTGTTCTTCCGTCAGGTCATGGAGGAGGACCTTGCGGAACCCGTCCATCTGTTCGTGGAGCACGCCGCTCGGGTCTTCGCCGGCAAAGATGTTCCGGATCGTGTCCCGGAGCAGTTTGGCCAAAGCGGCCATACGGATGGCCAACTCCTTGGGATTGCCGATGGTGGCAATCCGGGAATGGAGGAATTCCTGAAGCAGGGTTGCCGTCTCTTCCTCTCCGGCTTTGGTCGCCCTGATTTTTCCCTTGGCGTCCAGGCGGCCGAGACGGGCCGTCAGGCGAAGTTCCCCCCAGACGTATCAGCGGAATTCGAGATAATCCGTCAGGATCAGGTTGTGGAGCCCCTGGCGGTAACGCTTCAGTTGTTCGTCTTTTTCAATGAGGTCGAGGGGTTTGTCGAGGTCCTTGGTTTCGATGTAGCCGATGGGTGTTTCGTGTTTGGTGACGATGAAGTCCGGCGCGCCGCACCGTTGCCCGCGGTAAAGGTTTTTTCAATCTGTTTTAGATATTCTGCAATGGGACTTGTCGACAAATTTCACCCCCCCATGATTTTGTGCGGACTCGTTTCAAGAAGCAAATCCTGCATTTGCAACAGCGATTCGACCGCAGGGAGAAATCTCTTTGTTGGGAAAGGATTAAGATTTCTCACATTCGTTCGAAATGACATCCCCCGATAAGGGGTGCTTTTTTTCTACACAGGAAATGATAACAGTGTTTCCTTATCACAGAATTCCAATCTCAGTAAGCAACAAGTCTAATTTTTTTGTGGATTAAGAGGAAGGAAGCCCATGATTAATGTGAACTTTCCTTAGATACGCGTTCCCAGTCGGCGATATCGCCGGGGACGGCATGGAACAGGGGATGGGGTTCCGGGTCGGTGACCGTGCAGAGCGACTGGAAACGCAACGGGTCCCGCAGGCGGAGCTTTCTCCTGAGATGGTCCAGTTCATACCGAAGCTGACCGTCGGTGACGGGAATGCTGCCTTGCACGGAGAATAGCGCGATTTTACCTGAAGCGTACCGGTAGCCCCGCCGGATCGCCTCTCCATAAACTTCATGGAGGTAAGCGTCAAGCGATGCAACCGGGTCCGGCTGTGACCGGAAACGTTCGAGCTGGGGATGGTTTCTGTAGCCCCGTGTTTCATTTGCCAGGACCTTCCGGGCAAGCAGCCCCTCCCGCCAGAGGGCATTCAATCCCTTGGCATCCAGGTAGCGGGGATGAAGACTCCACAGTCTCATTGCGATGCCTTTCGAATCGTTTTTTCGGCGCCCCCGGCGGTTTGCGCCGCCGTTTTTCCCTTCGATTCCATCAGATATGCCGCCGCCTCCTTCCGCAGAATTCATCAATTCTTTTTTACCGTTAATACGCAGAGAAATCCAGCCCGGTTTATGCCGGAGCCGTCAGAAAGACAAGGCCTTTTGGGATTAAAAAAGAAGATTCCGTCATACGACACAATGAATGCATGAACCCGTTTCATGCTTTTTCGACGGACATGTGCTATAAATTTCTCCATTGATCGGAGGATACCGGTTGTTTCCGAAAAAAGCGATTTGCCGGAGAAGGAGGTTGCGGTGGAAAACAAGGAAAAGGTTCTCTTTATCTGTGTTCACAACAGTGCCCGGAGCCAGATGGCCGAGGCGTGGCTGAAGCACCTGGCGGGAGACCGCTTCGAGGCGTACAGTGCCGGAATCGAGCCGGGTGAATTGAATCCCGTAGTTGTCCTGGCCATGGCGGAAGTCGGAATCGATATCTCCCGGAACAGGACCAAGAGTGTAACCGAACTTATCGAGGCGGGAAACCGCTTCGATTGCGTCATTACCGTCTGCGACGACGCCCAGGCCGAGGCCTGTCCCGTGTATCCGGGTGTCGCCCGGCGTTTGCACTGGAGCCTTCCCGATCCACATGCATTTCTGGGGACGGCGGAAGAGAAACTGGCCTATGTCCGGGAAATCCGGGAACGGATCCGTATCCTTGTCCAGGATTTGTGCCGCCGGGATCAGCCCGGAAAATAAAGCGCCGGCATCGATTCAAGCGCTCTTGCCTTCAGGGGACACATGAACACAAAACCGATTTACGAAGAACTGATCCGGAAAAACAGGGAACTGGAGAAAGAAGCCATCCGGTGCCGCCAGATGGAAAAGGCTCTTCTGAGCAAGGAAGGCCAGTATCGAAAAATCTTCAACTCCGCCATGGACGGACTCCTGATCTTCGACCGAAAGGGCCGCATCGTTGAGGCCAATCCCCAGGCCTGCCGGATGTACGGCTACAGCCACGATGAAATCATTACACTCACCCGGGAAGACATCATGCATCCCGAGTGCCACTATCTGTTTGAGGTGTTCCGGAAAGAGACGAAAGCAAAGGGCATGTTTTCGGCGGAATCGAAGGATTTAAAGAAGGACGGGACCCATTTTTATATTGAGATTCGGGGAACGGAGTTCAATTATAACGACCGTAAGCATGTACTGGCCATCGTCCGGGATGTGACGGAACGAAAACGCACGGAGGCATCGCTGCGGGAGGCCCTTTCCGCCATCGAACAGTTGAAGGAACGCCTGGAGTCCGAGAATGTCTATCTTCGTGAAGAGATCGAACTGCGCTATCAGCACAAGGAGATTATCGGTCAGAGTGAGGCGATCCGGCGGACCCTGAGCCAGGTGGAACGGGTGGCCGAAACGGCCGCGACGGTTTTGGTAATCGGCGAAACAGGTACGGGCAAGGAGTTGCTGGCCCGGGCCATCCACCGCTTGAGCCACCGCCGGGGTAACTCCATGGTGAAGGTCAACTGTGCGGCGATCCCGGAAACGCTGATGGAAAGCGAGCTGTTCGGCCATGAAAAGGGGGCTTTTACCGACGCCTTTGCCCGTCAGATCGGACGCTTCGAAATCGCCCAAGGGTCCACCCTGTTTTTAGACGAGATCAGCGAACTGCCCCTGGCGCTCCAGGCGAAACTCCTGCGGGTGCTGCAGGACGGCGAATTCGAGCGCCTGGGTAATCCACGGACGATCCGGGTGGACGTCCGGATTGTCGCGGCGACCAATAAAGATCTCGCCCGGGCCGTGGCCGAGGGACGCTTCCGGGAAGATCTCTTCTATCGCCTGAATGTTTTTCCCATCCTTGTCCCCCCCCTGCGGGAGCGCCGGGAAGACATTCCCCTGTTTGTCTGGGGATTTGTCCGCGAATTCGAAAAGAGCATGGGAAAACACATCACGACCATCCATAAAAAGACCATGGAAGCACTGCAGTTGTATGGGTGGCCGGGCAATGTCCGGGAATTGCGCAATGTGATCGAGCGGGCCATGATCCTGTCCCAGCATGGGACACTGCTTGCCGAGCTGCCGGAAATAAAATCCGGAAAAGGATTTCCGGTCGCAACCAGCCTGGCGGACATCGAGCGGCAGCACATTTCGGACATCCTTGCCAAAACGGGCGGACGTATCCGGGGGAAACAGGGGGCAGCGGAAATTCTGGGCCTCAAACCCTCCACTCTGGATTCGAAGATGAAAAAACTCGGTATCACCCGCCACCTCAATTTGCACGAAATATCGTAGTATGCACGATATTTCGGGTGTTCTTTAGCCGCAACTTCAGTAGCGCGGGGCCTCGCAATTCATAACATTTTGAATTTAATGAGAAATAAATATCACCGAGGGGTTTTCTATCTGGTATGAAACTTGTCTTAAACATATTCAAGGGAGGTTCGGGTTTGGTTCTCTTTTTCCCTGGTTCCGGAGTGCAGGGTAAAATTCCCGGAGCTGGCCCAATGCCTGGAGAGTTGATCCTGAATAAAACAGATTTAATCTAAATTGCATCGATTAAGGAGGCAATATCATGAAGGAAATTAAGAAAGCTGTATGTATCCAGTGTCACTCCGCCTGTCGCGTGGCGGTGGAAATCGAGGACGGACGCCTGATCGGTGTCGGGCCGGATATGGATTTCCCCAAGGGGGAACTCTTTTCCACCATCGTCCGGAGTTGCCCCCGGGCGAACGCCATCACCGACTATTTCTACCATAAGGACCGCCTGAATTATCCGCTCAAGCGGGTGGGCGCGCGGGGCGAGAACAAGTGGGTCCAGATTTCCTGGGAACAGGCCATGGACGAGATTGCGCAAAAGATGAAGGGTTTGATCGACCAATACGGGCCGGAGTGTATCGGGACGACCTGCGGGACCGGGCGCACGACCGATGAATTCCGCAGCCGGTTTTTCAATCTCCTGGGGAGTCCCAACATCGTCGGCCAGGCGGAGATCTGTTACGGTGAATATCTGGCCCTGATGTACGCCGTCTTCGGCTGGAAGCTGTTTCCCGTTGTGCAGAAGGAAACCCAGTGCACCCTGATGTGGGGCGGCGGCGGTCCCCGCTACTGGAACGCCCTCTGGAAGAACATCACGAAGGCCCATAAGCAAGGAATGAAGCTGATCGTCATCGATCCCCGGGGGATCGATGCCACACGCCATGCCGACCTGTGGCTCCGGGTGCGGCCCGGAACGGATTGTGCCCTGGCGATGGCGATGATCCGGCACATTATCAAGGAAGGCTTATACGACAAGGATTTCGTGGCAAAGTGGTGCCACGGCTTCGAAGAACTGCGGGAACGTGTCGAACCCTTTACCCTGGAGAAGGCGGCGGAAATCACCTGGGTGCCCGCGGAACAGATCCGTCAGGCGGCGGAGTTGTACGCCACATCCAAACCGGCCGCGATGACTCATGGCCTGGGGATCGAGCATACGGTCAACTCCATGGAAACGCTCCATGCCGTGTTTGCCCTTCGGGCGATCACGGGGAACCTGGATGTCAAGGGCGGCGACCTCTTTACGACGGCGTACCCGGACGTCGTTCACGAACAGGAAATCGAGCTCATCGAAAAACTGTCGCCGGAGCAGCGTAAAAAACAGTTCGGCGCCGACCGCTTCAAAATTCTGACCCAGGAGGGATTCCGCATGACCCAGGAGGCGGTGCCCCGGGTCTGGGGGGACCTGACCCTCAACCGATCCAGCCAGTTCCAGGCCTTTGCCCATGCCCCGTCTTTTTACCGGGCCGCCATTACGGGAAAACCCTATCCGCTCAAGGCCATCCTGACCGTTGCGAGCAACCCCGTCGTGACCTACGGCAACAGCAAGCTCGTCTACGAGGCCCTGAAGAATCTCGATCTGTACGTCGTCGTTGATTTCTTCATGACCCCGAGCGCGCAACTGGCGGATTATGTCCTGCCGGGAGCGACCTATCTCGAACGCCCCTGGATCTGGGCCTACGCCATGATTGTCGGGAGCGAACAGGCCATGCCCGCCGTGGTGCCGGGGCAGTACGAACGCTGGTCGGATTACAAATTCTGGAAGGGACTCGGTGATCGCCTGGGGCAAAAGGAATACTGGCCGTGGGAGGATCTCGAGCAGGTCTACGATTACCGGCTGAAGCCTTCAGGGATGACCTTCAAGGAATTCATGGCCAAGGGAGGCTTTGCCGCGGGGAAAGGCGGTTATAAACGCTACGAGGAAAAAGGTTTCGGCACCCCGACGGGCAAGGTGGAGTTGTACTCGACGGTTCTGGAGAAGATGGGTTACGATCCGCTCCCTGTTTTCCGGGAGCCTCTGGAGAGTCCCGTCAGCAGTCCCGAACTGGCCCGGGAATATCCCCTCATTCTGACGACGGGCGGCCGGTTCCTGCCCTACTATAACGCGGAGCACCGTCAGATCGCCAAGCACCGGAAACGCTACCCCTGGCCGAAGATGGAAATCCATCCGGAGACGGCCAAGTCCCTGGGTATCGAAAACGGCCAGTGGGTCTGGATCGAATCACCCCGTGGCCGGTGCCGCCAGACGGCGGAATACGACGAGAACATTCATCCCGGCGTGGTCCACGCTCAGCATGGCTGGTGGTATCCCGAGGATCCGGGTGAAGAACCCTCTCTCCATGGCCTGTGGAAGTCGAATGTCAACATCCTGACCGATGACGAGCCGGATCACTGCAACCCCATCAACGGCGGCTGGCCCCTGCGGTCGCTTCTGTGCAAGGTGTACCCCTGTAAGCCAGAGGAGGTTGGAGCAGAGAAGGCAGAGCATTTCTGGGACTAGCGATTGTCCCTTTATCAAGGTTTATCACGGTCTTTACTTTGGCGGTCGTTTGCGTGAACGATCCGATCTTGGCGGAACGGATTCATGGTATTGAAAAGAAGTGATGGAACGATCAATCCATTTCAAGGTAAACGGTGCTGCTGGCCGCTGCTAGAGCCGCCTCGCCTGAGGAAAGCCAAGGCGTGTCCGTTCAGGACCGGATGTATGTATCCGGAAGGGGATCGTTATACCGCCCCCGTATGGCCGTCAGACGCCAAAGACCTCGATACCAAAAAGCATATCGGCGCCAAGGGCATTGGGGCCGTGCCGATAGTGGGGCCCGCCGTCGCGCTCGCCAACGCCGTGGCCCGGGCCTGCAAATTCCGTCCTTCCCGGTTACCGATCACGCCGGAGCAAATCCGGGGACAATTGACCGCGGCGGAGTAGGAGATTTTTTTACACTTTTTTGACAAATACGGGAATTTCCATCAAGAATGTGTTAAACATGGCCGATATAAAAAACGGGTGAATTCTCAGAATCATAACCGTTCAGGATGGAGGTTGAAAACGATGAAGGCGTTAATATGGGCGGTCTTTTGTCTCCTTTTCTTTCCCTGGGTTGTTCAATCCGCCGAGTTCTATAGATGGACCGATAAAAACGGCAACGTTCATTTGACAAATGAACCTCCCGCGGCAGCGGAAAAGAAGGTACAAACATTCCAGTTCGATAAATCACCTGCCCCGGTAGTGCCTGAAACACATGATTCCGGAGAAGCCGAGGGAACGCCAACGGAAGACCGGGCTGCGGAATTGGAAACACCGCAGGAAAACAAGCAGGACCTCGAGAAGGCCGAAGCAGATTACCGGCATAATTACTATAATTCCTATGGCAGCAAGCGCGAGCGGGAATACTGGCGGCAGAAACTGAAAGAAGTCGAAGAAAAAAAGCAGAAATCAGAAAATCCGGAAAACGGAGAGACAACGGAAAACGCTT
>CAZIPU010000019.1:11925-19357 GCA_964541005.1 uncultured Syntrophales bacterium
GAAAAAAAGCAGAAATCAGAAAATCCGGAAAACGGAGAGACAACGGAAAACGCTTCGTCTGACGAAACAACGGATCATACGCCCAAATAAAAATGGTCCTTACTGCTTCCTGTGCTGTCGCAGCCATCTCAGCCACCTGTCCCGGTAATAATAACCGGCAATGCCGAGGATGCAACTCACGGCAGCGATGACCAGAGCGGCCATGTATTCGTCGTTCCGGGCGAAGTTGCCTGTCAGGGAGAGCATGAGCGTCCAGAAAAAGCGTCCGGCAATGACAATCAACAAAAATGTACCCGCCGGAATGTGACTCAAACCGATGACATAACAAAGGGCGTCTTTAGGAAAGCCGGGTATCAGAAACAGGATGAAGGCGTACAGGGCGCCTTTTTTGCGCATGAAGCGATCAAATCGCTGAACGAGCTCCGGTTTGACGAATTTTTCGACCAGGGGCAGGCCGAAGAAATGGGCTAAACCGAAGGCCAGCCAGGAACCGAGCGTCAGGCCGATGGTCGAATAAAATGTGCCCATAACCGGGCCGTAAAGATACCCGCCGATAAAACCCGTCACTTCACCGGGAATGGGCGCGATGACGACTTGCAAAATCTGCACAACCATAAACGCCAGTTGATCGTACGGGCCAAAAGATTTAATAAAACGGATGATTTGTTCCTTGTCGGACAGAATGTCCCAGGCATGATAGTGAACAAAAAGATAGCCCGCAAGCAGGACCAGCACGACCAGCAGGGTTTCCCGGTAGGCGATTTTATGATTTATTAAAAAAGACAATCTCTTTCTCATGGGAAGCCCCTTACCATGAATATCAGCAGCGAGGCAAGACCCTCCGTTCCGAAAGAGATAACCCGCTGATTTAAAAAAAAGCCACACCGGTTTCTCGAACCGCTGTGGCTTCTCAAAAAACGGGATCAAAAACGCATCCTGATCTGTTCCTGTTTTAGGGCGTTACAGGTTCTTGCCCTTTTTCCATGACTCAAAAGCGCAAATGATCGCTTCCACCGCACCGTCGGGTGTGATGGAGCATACGTTCAGAATCAGGTCGTAGTCGTAGGGATTCGTCAGGTCGGTATTATAATACTGCTTGATAAAGGCCCGCCGTTCCGATTCGGTTGCAACTGCGTAACGTTCCGCCTCGGCCTGGGTGCAGGATTTGACGTTCATGATCCGCTTGACCCGGCATTCCAGAGGGCCCATGAGTCTTACCCGGAAGGTCTTTTCCGGCGGCAGGACATACTGCGCGCCCAGTCCAATAATAATGGCATTGCCGCGTCGCCCGATGGCGTTGATGACCTTGGTCAGGTGAAAAAGAAACTTGTCCGGCTTCAGGTGGCGTGATGCAAACAGGGAAGTCAGCCAGTCGTTCCGAGTGGTCATCTCCTTTTCAATCATGGATTGGATGACTTTCTCACTTCTCTCGGCGCTTTTCGCAACATGCTGGGCAATCTGGCCGGCGATGATTTCCATGCCCAGTTTGTCCGAGAGCAGCTTGGCGATTTCCGGTGTACCGCTGCCCGGTTCCCGCGAAATGGTAATGACCGGTTTCGATTCAAAGGCCTCGCTTTTCTTCTCCTCCTTGGAAAGACATGACCACTTCAATAACTGCTCTTCGACGATTTGTTCGACGGAACGCTTCTCTTGTGTCATAGGGCCCTCCTTTTCAAAGTATCCAGTCCAGAACGAGATTTAGTCAACAACCCCTCCCATTAAGCTCATTATAAAACCTCTTCCTCTTACAGGGAATACAATTTTTCACCGGGGAGAACAGTTTTATTGTTTTTCAGAAGCTCCTCGATGGCCGCATCGGGATTATCGAACCTGAAGAGCATGACCGCATTCTGTCCGCTTTTTTCCACAAAGGCATACATGTATTCGATGTTGATCCCTGCCTTGGCCAGGACTTCGAGAATGCTGTGGAGTCCCCCGGGCTGGTCGGGTACCTCGACGGCCACGACGTTGGTCCGGCTGACGGTGTAGCCGTTTTCCTTCAGGACCCGGTTGGCATCGGCGACATGATCGACGATAAGCCTGACAATCCCGAAGTCGGACGTATCCGCCACGGCCAGGGTCCGGATATTGATGTTGGCGTCCCTGAGAATCCGGGTTACGTTCTCCAGTCCACCCGGTTTGTTTTCCAGGAAAATGGAAATCTGTTCAACCTTCATGCGATTCCTCCCTTTCGTTCCCGAGGATGTTAAATGTTCCGCTTATCGATGATACGGCTGGCCTTCCCCTCAAACCGCTGAAGCGATTTCGGTTCCACAAGCTTGACTTTTGCGGTGACACCGAGGAAATCCTTCAGGTCCTTGACAATTCGCCGTTCAATTTTCTGGAGGGCCTTGATTTCACCCGCGGTGGAGAAGAGGCGCTCGCTGACCTCCACCTGGACCTCCAGCGTATCGAGAGTGCCTTCCCGGTCCACGATCAGCTGGTAATGGGGATCGAGACCCTCGATGCCGATGAGAACGTCTTCGATTTGGGAGGGGAAGACATTGACCCCGCGGATGATCAGCATGTCGTCGCTTCTGCCCGTGACCCGTTCCATCCGGTAAAGGCTGCGGCCGCAGATGCAGGGTTCGGGAATGATCCGGGAGAGATCCCGGGTCCGGTAACGAATGAGCGGAAAGGCCTCCTTGGTGAGGGTCGTGAAAACGAGTTCGCCCTTTTCGCCCGGGGGGAGTACTTCGCCGGTTGCGGGGTTGATGGTTTCCACGAGGAAATGATCCTCGAAAATGTGCATGCCCTCACGTCCTTCCAGGCATTCCATGGCCACGCCGGGTCCCATGATTTCAGACAGGCCGTAGATGTTCATGGCCGTCAGGTTCAGGGCATCTTCAATCTCTCCCCGCATTTTTTCACTCCACGGTTCCGCCCCGAAGATTCCGATACGCAGTTTCAGGCTGCGCATGTCGACCCCCATGGCCTCACCCTGCTCCGCCAGGTTCAGGGCGTAGGATGGGGTACAGCAGATGGCCGTCGGTCCGAAATCCTGAAGAATCATGATCTGGCGTTTCGTGTTTCCTCCCGACATGGGAATGACGCTTGCACCTAATTTTTCCACGCCGTAGTGGATCCCCAGGCCTCCTGTGAACAATCCATAGCCGTAGGCGTTGTGAATCATATCATTCTTGGTCAACCCGGCGGCGACAAAGCAGCGGGCCAGCAGTTCCGACCAGTTTTCAATATCGCGCTTCGTGTATCCGACGACGGTCGAACGTCCCGTTGTGCCGGAGGAAGCATGGAGACGGACGACGCTGCTCATGGGAACGGCAAACAAGCCGAAGGGATAGTTGTCCCGGAGGTCCTGTTTCGTAGTGAAGGGAAAGCGACGGAGATCGTCGAGACTTTTGATGTCTTCCGGAGAAACACCGGCCTTGTCGAAGGATTGCCGGTAGAACCCGACGGTGTGGTAAACGCGCTGAACGACCTGCCGGAGCCGCTTGAGTTGCAGGACCTCAAGAACCTCCCGGGGCAGGGTTTCATATTCTTCGTTATAGATCATGTAATGATCCCCCTTTCAAATATCTTATCAATATATATACCGATTGGTGTTGAGAAAATCAACGATTTGATCGGTGACGGGACGAAAAGGCCGGGGGAGACGATGGAAAGAATCAGGCTATACTTTCATAACCGCCCTGGAGCGCCTTGATGGTCATGCTCACCAGCGACTTCTTGGCGCCCATCAGGTCCCGGACGCTTTGTTGCAACGTTTCCATCTTGATGACCGGGACGACCTTCATCATGGCGCCGAGCATGACCATGTTGGCTGAGCGTTCATTGGCCGTTTCCCGGGCGATGCGATTGGCCGCGACCGCATAGTAAATGACCCCGGGCTGCTCCGGAACCTCGTCAACGAGGTCGGCGTTATAGATCAGTTTGGCTCCCGGTTTCAGGCGCGGGATAAAGGAGATGACCGACGGTTTGTTGAGAGCGATCAGAACATCGGGGGAGGAAACGACGGGCGAGGCGATTTCCTCCGTGGAAATGCTGGTGGTGCAGTTGGCTGTCCCGCCCCGCATGGCTGCCCCGTAGCAGGGCAGATAGGACACAAAAAAGTTTTCGTACATGGCGGCATTGGCCAGGACGTTGCCTACGGTCAAGGCACCCTGTCCGCCGGAACCGGAACAAAGAATCGTCGTCAACATGCTACGCTTTTTTCTCCCTTTTATCTGTCAGCACACCGAGGGGGAATTCCTTCTCCATCACGGTGTGGATCCATTCGATGGATTCGATGGGACTCAATTTCCAGTTGGTCGGGCAGGCCGAGAGGACTTCGACGATGGAATAACCCAGCCCATCCACTTGGGTCTGGAAGGCCGTACGGATGGCCTTTTTTGTTTTGCGAATCGCCGCGGGGGTTGTCGCCGCAACACGCTCGGCATAAACAACGCCGGCCAGGTTCGCAATCATATCGGTAATGTGCAGGGTGTGGCCGTGAAATTCCGGATCACGCCCGCCGGGGGTGGTCGTTGTTTTCTGGCGCAGGAGCGTGGTCGGGGCCATCTGACCGCCCGTCATGCCGTAGACGGCATTGTTGATGAAGATGACCGTGAAGTTTTCGCCCCGGTTGGCCGAGTGGATCGTTTCCGCCGTGCCGATGGCGGAAAGATCGCCGTCACCCTGGTAGGTGAAAACGAACAGATCGGGCCGGGTTCTCTTGATGCCGGTGGCGACGGCGGTACCGCGGCCGTGGGAGGATTCGATCATGTCCACATCCAGATAGTCGTAGGCCAGAACGGCGCAGCCCGCCGGGTTCACGCAGACGGCTTTTTTCCCGAGATCCATTTCCTCGAGGACTTCGGCGATGATGCGATGCACGGTACCGTGGCCGCAGCCGGGACAGTAGTGGCTGCTGACCTCTTTTTTATGATATTTCGGCCAGGGATTTAACAGTTCCATGATGTGTTGCTCTTTCCACCCTTTCCCGTCATGATTTCATCTTGTCACGGATGACCTGGGCGAATTCGTCCGGTTCGGGAATGATCCCGCCGGGTCGTCCATAGAAAAGCACCTCCGCCCTTCCCTCCAGGGCGAGACGCACATCTTCCACCATCTGTCCCGTGCTCATTTCCAGGACAATGAACCGCTTGACCTTCCTGGAGAGCTCCCGAAGGATCTCATTCGGGAAGGGCCAGACCGTGATGGGGCGGACGAGACCCACCCGCAGCCCCTGATCCCGCAGTTGGTGAATGGCGCCCTTGGCGATACGGGCCGTCGTGCCGTAGGCCACGGCGATTATCTCCGCGTCTTCGACGCAGTAGGTTTCAAAACGGGTTTCGTTTTTCGTGATTTCTTCGTATTTCCGGAACAGGTTCCAGTTGTGGTTTTCCATCTTCTGACTGTCCAGGACCAGGGATGCTAGGAAATGACTGGGGCCGTCTCCCCGTCCTGTCAGAGCCCACTTCTTCATGGGGAGCGTTTTGGGATCAATCGGATCGGGGAACAAAACCGGCTCCTTGATCTGTCCCATCATGCCGTCCCCCAGGAGCATGACCGGGGTCCGGTAACGGTCGGCGATGTCAAAGGCCACGAAGGTCAGGTCGGCGATTTCCTGAATGGAACCGGGAGCAATGACCGGGGTCCGGTAATCCCCATGGCCGCCGCCCCGGGTCGCCTGGAAATAGTCGCCTTGAGCGGGGGCGATGTTGCCCATGCCGGGACCGCCCCGCATGATATTGATGATGACCGCCGGTAGTTGGAAACCCGCGAGGAAGGACATGCCTTCCTGCTTCAGACTGATGCCCGGAGACGATGACGATGTCATGGCGCGGGTGCCGGTGGCGGCAGCGCCGACAACCATGTTGATTGCCGCGATCTCGCTTTCCGACTGAATAAACACGCCGCCCGCCTTTCCCATATGTTCGGACATGTATTCCCCGATTTCATTCTGGGGTGTGATCGGATATCCGAAATAGGCTCGGCATCCGGCCCGGATGGCCGCTTCGGCGAAGGTGTGATTGCCGCTCATGAAGATTTTATTCACTGTACACCTCTATCACCAGATCGGGGCACACCAGGGTACAGGACATGCAGCCCGTACATTCCTCCGGCTTGACCGCCTCCGCGTAATGGTAACCCAGTTCATTGAGGGAATGAGATGAGGCCAGGACCTGGGGCTTGCAATACTCGATGCAGAGATTACAGCCCTTGCAGAATTCCTGTCTGACAACGACCTGATAGGTTTTCTTTTTCTTTATCATGAGTTGGTGGTCCAAACGATGATGACGGGAAAAGCAGTCGTCTTCACCCTATATTTATATGCTTTCTCGAGAAAAATTCCCGATGAGTCCTGAACGTCTCTCCTTCAGCGTACCCGTTTTCATTACCTTTTTGGGCGCTCACCTTACTCCCATCGAAGCCGGAATTTCAAGAAGAAAATTCGATTTTTTATAAAAATCGAATTTTCTTTCCTCCCGGAGACCAGATATTCGTCCTCAGCCCCTTCCTTTGAGGCCAAAGGACGTTACCTGTTTTCCTTATCTTTGTTCCGGATCGCCACCCGGCGAATCTTTCCGCTGATCGTCTTCGGCAATTCCGTTGCGAATTCGATGATTCTCGGATACTTGTAGGGGGCCGTGACCTTCTTGACATGTTCCTGGAGTTCCGTAACCAGGGCGTCGCTTCCCGTGTGGCCCGGAGCCAGGACGACGGTCGCTTTGACGATTGCCCCCCGGATGTCGTCGGGAACACTCGTGATGGCGCATTCCAGGACAGCCGGATGCTGGATCAGGGCGCTTTCCACCTCGAAGGGCCCGATCCGGTACCCCGAGCTCTTGATCAAATCATCGGCCCGGCCGACGAACCAGTGGTAGCCGTCCTCATCTTTCCAGGCCATGTCGCCCGTATAATACCAGCCGTCATGCTTAACCCGGTCCGTTGTGTCCTGGTCCCGGTAGTAACCGCCGAACATACCGACAGGCATCAGGGCGTCGATGTTTACGGCGATTTCTCCCTCTTCGCCGATTTCGGCCGGTTTGCCTTCCCCGTTGATCAATTCGATCACATAGCCGGGAGAGGGTTTTCCCATGGAACCCGGCTTGGGTTCCATCCAGGCATAGGTCCCGATGGCGACGGTCATTTCGGTCTGGCCGTATCCTTCCATGAGGCGCAGCCCCGTCTGCTGGAGAAACTGCTGATAAACTTCGGGATTCATGGGTTCCCCGGCGGTGACGCAGTACTTGATACAACTGCAGTCGAAATTACGCAGATCCTGCTTGATGAGAAAACGATAAACGGTCGGGGGGGCGCAGAAGGTGGTGACCTTGTGCTCGATGGACTTCTTGAGCACGTTAATCGGATCGAACTGATCGTAGTCATAGACAAAAACGGCACAGCCGGAGAGCCACTGCCCGTAAATTTTACCCCAAACGGCCTTTGCCCAGCCCGTATCGGCCACGGTGTAGTGCAGCCCGTTGTC
>CAZIPU010000020.1:0-12251 GCA_964541005.1 uncultured Syntrophales bacterium
TGACGTACTTCGCCGCATCGGTTCGGATGGCCGTCTTATCCTCCCAGACACCGGGCTCTTCCAGCTCGACAATGGACTTGGAATGGGCCACCCGTGTCGTTGTCCGCAGAAACACGGGGGTATCGAACTGTTCGCTCAGATCAAAGGCGATTTTGATGAATTCCTTCGCCTCCCGGCTGTCGGAAGGTTCCAGCATGGGGACCTTGGCGAATTTTGCATAGTTGCGGTTGTCCTGTTCGTTCTGGGAACTGTGCATGGACGGATCGTCGGCGGAGATGATGACCAGGGCCCGGTTGGTCCCCGTATAACTCGCCGTGAAAAGCGGGTCCGCCGCCACGTTGACCCCGACATGTTTCATGACGGCCAGGGCTTTTTCACCGGCCACCGCCGCCCCGACGGCCGCCTCCAGGGCGACCTTTTCGTTGGGGGACCACTCGGCATACACTCCCTCGTACTGCGCATACGCCTCCATGATTTCCGTGCTGGGCGTTCCGGGATAACCGGCCGCGAAACGGACGCCGTGCTCATAGGCGCCACGGGCGATGGCTTCATTACCAGACATGATAACTTTCATTTTTGCAACGCTTCCTCTCTATGATGCCGCCCATAAACGGATCAACTGTTCTGGGCGATTTTCCTTTTAATCAGGATCTCGGCCGCAGGATCGACCGTAATCGCCAAGGCCTTTTTATAATATTCCAGGGCTTTGGCCTTGTTGTTCATCTCCTCGTAAATCCGGCCCGCATTCTGGTAGTTCAGTCCGACGAACCCGTTGTCCGCGGGGGTTACGATCGCCTTTTCATAATATTCCAGGGCCTTCTTCAAGTCTTTCTTGCCCTCGTAAGCGGCACCCAGGGCACTCAACACCAGGGTTTTCAGGTCGTTGTTACCGGATGCCTTATCCAGAAATCCGTTATAGAAACCGATGGCCTCGTCAAACTTCCCGGCTTTGAAGAACAGGTTGCCCAGCCGGTAAGAGGCAAATACGGCGGCATCACTGCGGGGATATTGCGCCAGCAGGTCGCCGTACGTTTTCACAGCCGCATCGACTCCCCTGGCATCGTCCGACTTTTCCAGAGGAAACGCGCTCCAGTAGAGCTCATCGGCCTTTTTTTCATAATGCCGGTCATAGATGAACCAGCCGCCGATGATCAGAATGACCGCGACAACAGCCGCCGCAATGATGGCGAGCTTCGTTCGATTCTTCGACGCATAATCCAGAAACTCCTCGTAGAAGACCTGCAGCTTGTCCGGTTCCTCCAGTTCTATCTTGCTCAGTTTATCCGCCATAAATCTCTCCCGTTTGCTCAAGTTGTTTTATACGATCCGTAATGAACGAAGGAATCCTGACGATCCTTCTGTTTCTGTCAACGAAGGCGTGGACCGAATGTCCTTCGACCAGGACCTTTTCCCGTAACTCGTCCCAGATGGTGTAGTTGAACCGGATACTCGCCCTTTTGACATAGCCGATTTCCGTTTCAACCAGAAGAAGCTGGTCATACTGCGCCGGAGACAGGTAATGGGCGTAAACCTCCGTCAGGGGCATGCCGTAACCCTGCTCTTCAACCCAGGCATAGGTCATGTCCATCTGCCGGAAAAGTTCTCCCCGTCCGATCTCGAACCACTTGATGTAATTCGTGTGGTACACGATCCCCATGGCATCGGTATCGGCGTAGATCACGCGGATTTTTGTCTGATTACCCTTCAACGAACCGACTCCAGTCCCTGATGAAAAGGTCCATCAAACGGTGTCCGGGCGACACCAAGATGCCGGCGCTTTCCCCTTCCGCTTCCGAATACGCCTGACCGTTCTTCCGATTCTCCCCCGCCATGGAAGACAGAACGGCAAAAGGACTGGCACCGGCGGCATGGGTTTTCAGCACAATCGGCGTCGGATGATCGCAAAGCACCAGCAGTCGCCAGGAATCAAATACGGACAAGCCGTCCAACACCGTTCCGACCACCTTCTCGTCAAAGTCCTCGATGGCCTTGATCTTCCCCTTTATATTCCCTTCATGACCCATTTCGTCGGGGGCCTCCACATGGACAAAAACAAAATCGCGGTCCCGGAGACATTCCAGGGCCATTTCGCCCTTTCCCCGGTAGTTCGTGTCGGTATAACCCGTAGCCCCCTCGACATGGAGGACATCCAGCCCGGCGTAGACCCCGATGCCGTTTAAGAGATCGACCGCGGAGATCACGCCACCCCGGAGCCGGTACTTTTCCGTCATGGGAACCATGGCCGGCGCCTTGCCCTGACCCCACGGCCAGATGGCATTGGCCGCTTTCTTCCCGTTTGCCAGGCGTTCCCGGTTCACGGGATGATCCTCCAAGACGGATTCCGCCCGTTCCATGAGTTCAAGCAGGATGGTCCCGTTTTCCCCGGCGGGCAGGTAGGCTTCGACGGCTTTCCCCGTGATATCATGGGGCGGGGTGGTTCTGACGGCATCGACGCCGCTCCGCCAGACCAGCAGATGCCGGTAACCCACGCCGGGGAAAAACTGAAACGTCTCGTTTCCGAGCTCGGCCTGCAGGGTCAGAATGATCTCCCTCGCCTCGGCGGAATGGATATGACCGGCCGTAAAATCATCCATGGTCACAACGGGCCCGCCGGACAGGGCGACCAGATTGCACCGGAAGGCGACATCGTCGGGACCGAGATGGATCCCCATGTTGGCCGCTTCCAGGGGACCCCGCCCGGAGTAGCATTCGTGGGGGTCATAACCCAGCACGCTCAGGTTGGCCACGTCGCTTCCCGGTGTAAAACCCTCGGGTATGGTATCGACGAGGCCGATGGTCCCCTCCTTTGCCAGACGGTCCATGTTCGGCGTCCGGGCATACTGCAGGGGTGTTTTATCCCCGAGTTCGGCCAGGGGGTAATCCCCCATCCCGTCTCCCAGCAACACGATATATTTCATGGGTTGGATACCTTTTTCATGCAAAATCAGAGCTTATCGTCCTCGACCCGGATGAGAACCGTTTTGTCCAGGACGACATCGAGCCGGTCGATCACCTCGAGGGCCGCCCGGACATCCCGTTCCCGCGCCCGGTAGGTCGTCATGACCACGGGAACGGCCCCCTGCCTGGTTCTCCCTTTCTGGATAACCGTGCAGATGCTGATGTTTTGTTCGCCGAGAATGCCGGAGATCTTGGACAGGACACCCGGCCGGTCCACGGCGGAAAAACGGAAATAATAGTTGGACTGAATCTCCGCAAAGGGTTTCAGGTGGATGTCCCGGACATCCGTTTCATGGATCGACCGCGCCGGCACCCGGTTGCTGATGCCCTTACGGATATTCCTCGCGATATCGACGATGTCGCCCATCACGGCCGATGCCGTGGGCATCATCCCCGCTCCCTGGCCGTAGAGAAAGATCGATCCCGAGGCACTGCCGACAACATGAAAAGCGTTAAAATTCGCATTGACGTTTGCCAGCAGGTGGCCCAGGGGAATCATCGTCGGATGCACGCGGGCCTCCACGGCATCGCCCCGGTCGATCGCAATGGCCAGGAGCTTGATCCGGTAACCCAGGTCTTTCGCAAAAGCGATATCCTGATCCGTGATCCCTGTAATTCCTTCCACATAGATGTCGTCGAGATTCACGTTCTTTCCGTAAGCCAAAGACAGGACAATCGCCAGCTTGTGGGCCGTATCAATTCCTTCAATGTCAAAGGTCGGATCGGCCTCGGCAAACCCCAGGCGCTGGGCCTCTTTTAACACGACGTCGAAGGCATCACCGTCATCGGTCATCTTCGTTAGAATAAAATTGGAAGTGCCGTTCATGATGCCGAAAATCGACTGAATGCGGTTGGCGACAAGACTCTCCTTAAGGGTCTTGATGATGGGGATCGTCCCGCCGACACTGGCTTCGAAGCCGATATCGACACCGTTTTCCTCCGCCACCCGGAAGAGGTCGTTTCCACGGGTTGCAATCAGGGCCTTGTTGGCCGTCACCACGTGCTTTTTCGCCTCGATGGCTTTCAGGAGAAAGGAATGGGCGGGTTCATACCCCCCCATCAGTTCAACCACGATATCGATCTCCGGATCGCCGATGACCTCCATGACGTTGGTCGTCAGGGTATCAGGAGCGGGCGTGACCACCCTCGGCGTCGTAATATCGAGATCGGCAATCTTTTTCAGGACAAGTTTGGCCCCGACCCGCTTTTCGAAGAGGTCCTTTTCTTCCTCAAGGAGCTTCACCACCCCGGACCCGACGGTGCCGAACCCGATCATGCCGATCGATATCATGTCTTTCATGGTTTTATCCTCACCAAGGCCATCCTGACGTGTCGCTTTTGGAACGACAGGCGAACAATCTTAAAAAATGATGGCCTCGTAAAAAGTCCTGTTTCGTCATTTTGAGGAGCGGCAGCAACGGAATATTCTTTATTATATCAGATTCTTCGCGTTTGCTCAGGATGACAATTCGATCCTTTTGCGCCTTCTTACGGCTTCATCAAAAATGATCGGCCTTTCGTTGCGAACTCACGGTAAACACGCCCGGTTTCTATAACAGGCGCGCATTTTTGTCAAAGCAAATTCATTCCGCCATGGGTCCTCTTCCTTTGATTTTCAGGCAGTTTTGGCGATTTCCAGTCTCTCCCGCCACCGTTTCCGGAGCACCTCCCGGAGGGGAACGTGCCCATCCCTTTTCAGGTCGGGATCCGCTTCGATCAGGTCGAACGCATCTCTTTTGGCTTCTCCCAGGATTTTCGCATCCCGGACAATGCTGGCCACCCTGAAATCGGGCATGCCGGACTGCCGGGTTCCCATGAACTCCCCGGGACCGCGGATCGCCAGGTCCTCCTCGGCGATCCGGAATCCATCCTGAGAATCTACCATGGCCTTGAGGCGCCGTCTTGCATCCGCCGATCCCGTTTTCTGAACCAGGAGAATGCAGCTCGAGGGGATATCGCTGCGTCCGACCCGGCCCCGCAACTGGTGCAACTGGGAAAGACCGAACCGCTCCGCGTGCTCGATGATCATCAGCGACGCCCGGGGAACGTCGATGCCGACCTCGATCACCGTCGTGGCAACCAGAATCCGGATCCGCCCGGCGAGAAAATCCGACATGATTTCCTCACGCCGGCTGTTTTTCAGCTTCCCATGGATCAATCCGATGGATTCATTCGGGAAAACGTCTTTCTGCAGGTGTTCCGCCATGCGGGTCGCGTCTTTCAGATCCAGGGCTTCGGATTCCTCCACCAGCGGATACACGACAAACACCTGATTTCCCCTTTCCAGTTCCTTTCCGATCAGCTCGTAGACCCGCTCGCGCTGCTGTTCGTACATGATTTTCGTCTGAATCGGCTTTTTCCCCGGCGGCAGCTCGTCGATGACCGACACGTCCAGGTCGCCGTAAACGGTCATGGCCAGGGTCCGGGGAATCGGCGTCGCCGTCATGACCAGCACATCGGGATTGACGCCCTTTGCCCGGATGGAGGCACGCTGAACGACGCCGAAACGGTGCTGCTCGTCGATGACCACAAACCCCAGGTTGAAGAACTCCGTATCCTGAGAAATCAGCGCGTGGGTACCGATGACGATTTGGGCGGACCCCGTACGGACTTCCTCCAGGAGGGCCCTCTTCTCCGCCGCACCCAGCCCTCCCGTCAGCAGAACCACCCGCAGCCCCAGTTCTTCCGCCCAGGCGCGGATGCTGCGGCAATGCTGTTCCGCCAGGATTTCCGTGGGAACCATGATGGCCGACTGGAAGCCGTTGTCACAGGCGGTAACCATGGCCGCCATGGAAACAACGGTCTTCCCGGAACCGACGTCCCCCTGGAGGAGCCGGTTCATGGGCCAGTCCCGGGCCATGTCGCCCTCGATTTCCGCGACGACCCGTTTCTGCGCACCGGTCAACTGAAAGGAAAGGATCTCATAAAAGCGATTGAGCAGGGGACCGCCCGTTTTGAAGGCAATCCCCGGATGGAGGACGGTCCCCTTTTTTTTCAGGGCCATTCCCAGCTGAAAAAAGAAAAATTCGTCATAAATCAACCGCCGGTGCGCCTCGGAGCGCATATCGTTCAACAGGCGGATATCCTCTTCCTGAGGCGGGAAATGCACTTCCCGGACGGCCCTTGCGATATCCATCAGGCGCCGCCGCCGGCAGATGTCCTCCGGAATCGGGCTCATAAGGTTCAACGCGTAGTTTTCCACCACTTCCATCATGACCCGGCGGATCGACTTCTGGTGGAGTCCTTCCGTTTCCGAATAGACCGGTACGATCCGCTTGAAATGCAGCAGATCATCCTCCTTCTCTCCCAGCAGTTCAAAATCGGGATGGAGCATGTTCTTTTCGACAAAGTACCGGTTGACTTCGCCGGTCAGGATATACCGCTTCCCCGTCTTGAAAGTGCTCTTCAGGTATGCCGTCTGCCCCCGGAACCATTTGGCGACGAGGGTGCCCGTACCGTCCTGGAAAGTCACCTCGAAAATGCGCTTTCTCCCGTAAATCTTCATTTCCACATGAACCGCTTCGCCGACGACCGTTTCCCGGCGCCCCACTTCCGCTTCGGCGATGGAACGGATAAAGCGCCGGTCCTCATAACGATGGGGAAGAAAATAGAGCAGGTCTTCGACATTCTTCAGACTTTTCTTCTCCAGGAGCTGCGCTGTCCGGGGTCCCACGCCTTTGACGTACTGGACCGGGAGGGCCAGTCTCTTCAGGTTGTGGTCCATCTGCTGATATTCCGGCCTGTGCGTGAATGCCGGCACGTCCATATCAGGCCGGGGGGCGTTCAGAAGGTGCGCGGCGATCTCCCGATGCAAAACCAGGGCTTGTTCGATACGTGCTTTCTTCTCATCCGGAGTCAGGCGGTCAAAGTTCCTGAAGACATTTTGCCATGCCATGAAAAGGCTGCCCAATTCATGATCGGCAACCGCATGTGCCCGCTCCTTCAAGGCGAGGCTCAGTTGAACCAGGAATTTCTCCATGAGGTCTTCTACATCACGGAGAAGGGGGAGGTGCCGAAATGAATCCTGGGAGGCAAAGCGCAGGGGGTGCTCCATTTTTTCAAGGATTGCTCTGACGGTATCCATTCTTGTCGGCTCGTTTTCGCAGGAAGATAATGATTACGGGCATAAACTCGATACTGCTAACAGAATAATCCGGGGTCTGCAAGGAATGATTGACAATTCAAGGGATATAAGTTAGAAAATGCTCCGTTGAAAGACCTGTCTTTGGCGATGGTACCTTCCGCTTACGAAAATAAACCATCAGAAAACCGTTGGGAGACGTCATGGAAGAAAAGACCACTTACAGCAGTGCCGGTGTGGATATTGATCGCGGCAACGCCTTTGTCGATCGGATCAGGCAATTGGTAAAAACGACTTCCCGCAAGGAAGTCATGGGAAATATCGGCGGCTTTGGCGGCTTTTTCCACCTCGATACGGGAAGACTCAAGGATCCGATCCTGGTCTCCTCGACCGACGGGGTCGGGACGAAGCTGAAAATCGCCCAGATGATGGACAAGCACGATACCGTCGGAATAGATCTGGTCGCCATGTCGGTAAACGACGTCGTGGTGAACGGTGCCGAGCCCCTGTTCTTCCTGGACTACATTGCCACGGGGAAAATCAGCGTCGATACGAGCGTCCAGATCGTGGAAGGTGTGGTCAAGGGCTGCAGCGATGCCGGATGTGCCCTGCTCGGTGGGGAGACGGCGGAGATGCCGGGGTTTTACAAGGATGACGAATATGATTTGGCCGGTTTCTGTGTTGGTGTGGTTGAAGCGGACCGTCTGATCGACGGCTCCGAGATCCGGGTAGGGGATCAGATCATCGGCATCGCTTCGAGCGGCCTTCACAGCAACGGTTACTCTCTGGTCCGGAAAGTCGTCTTCGAGAAGGCAAACCTGACCGTAGATTCCCTGGTCGAGGGTCTTGACGGACCCATTGGAGAGGAATTGCTCAAGCCGACCCGCATCTACGTCAAATCCATCCTGAACCTCCTGAAGAGTTTCACGATCCGGGGTATCGTCCACATTACCGGCGGCGGATTTTTCGACAACATTCCCCGGGTTATTCCCAAGGCCTGCATGGCCGTCATCAACCGGGGTTCCTGGGACATTCCGCCCATCTTCCGGGTTCTGCAGCGCCTGGGGAATATCGATGAAGACGAGATGTTCCGGGTGTTCAACATGGGCATCGGCATGGCGCTCGTCGTTCCGGAAAAGGAAGCGGCGGAAATTCTGGAACGGCTCGTTCACCTGGGTGAAAAAGCCCGTTTGATCGGCTATGTCGAAAAACGCGAAAACGACGGTCCCATGGTCGTATTCAATGAAAATCCGTCATAAATAACCGGACAGGCGGGGAAACGCTTTCTCCTTCGGACCTTTTCCGGTTGTCAAACCTCCCCGCGTGATCAGACAAAGGACTGTTCCATGGGAAAAAAACTCCCCATCGGCGTGCTCGCCTCCGGCAGCGGTTCCAACCTGCAGTCGATTATCGATCACATCGAGCAGGATCGCCTCGATGCGTCCATCCGTGTTGTCATCTCAAACAATCCGGATGCCTATGCCGTCACGCGGGCCCAAAAACACGGCATTCCCTTCGTCATTATCCGGCATCAGGAATTCCCGGACCGGGAGGCTTTCGACCGGAAGATGGCGGACACTCTGGTCTCCTACGGCGTCGAACTCGTTGTCATGGCAGGATTCATGCGGGTCCTTTCGCCGCTTTTCCTGAAAACCTTTCCTCAGCGGGTCATCAATATTCATCCGGCACTGTTGCCCTCCTTCCCCGGTCTCCACGGCCAGGGACAGGCCTTCGAATACGGCGTCAAGTTCTCGGGTTGCACGGTCCATTTCGCCGATGACGGCGTCGATTCGGGACCGATCATCATCCAGGCCGTGGTTCCCGTTCTGGAAACCGACACGGAAGACACCCTGGCGGAACGTATTCTCCGGGAAGAGCATCGCATCTACCCGCAGGCGATCCAATTCTACGCCGAAGGCAGGATCGACATCCACAACCGTCAGGTCAGGATCAGGGACTTGCAGGAATTTACCGCACAGGCTCTGCACAACCCGCCCCTTGAGGGTTTCTGAAAAAAGATCCGTTCAAGGCTCACCTATCTGTTCAAATATTTGACAGCAAAAGGCTCTTGTGAGATATAACCCAAAGTAAAGCTGACGGTTCAACGAAGGCGCTGCCCGAAGGCGGAGCGGAATCAACACGGGAGGTACGACATGGCAGAAGATATTCTGAATTTCAACATCGAAAGTCTCGGTGAACGAACCATCCCTTCCCCGGTGCTGACCAGCAAATTCACCCCCGACAACAGGCGCGTCCTGTTCAATATCGGGCTGGACAATTACAACGCCTTCACGACGACGGACGGCCACCCCCTTTCCCTGGAAGTGGCCGGTCCCCGGGAAAAGATCTTCTTCGACCCCATCACCGCCAAGGCCGCCATCGTCACCTGCGGCGGTCTCTGCCCCGGCATCAACGATGTCATCCGGGCCATCGTGATGGGCCTTTATCATCGCTACGGCGTGAGGAACATCATCGGCATCCGCTACGGATTCCAGGGACTCATCCCCAAGTATGGACACGATATCTTAAACCTGACACCCGAAGCGGTTCAGGATATCCATACCTATGGCGGAAGCATCCTGTCCTCGTCCCGGGGAAAGCAGGATATCGCGGAAATGGTGACGGCGCTCAAACGGATGAACGTGGATCTCTTTTTCTGCATCGGTGGAGACGGCACCATGCGGGCAGCGGGACTCATCGCCGAAGAAGTTTTACGCAGAAACCTGAACATCAGCGTCATCGGCATCCCGAAAACGATCGATAACGATCTGAATTTAATCGAAAAGACCTTCGGCTTCGACACGGCCATCTCGGAAGCCGTCAAGGCCATTCAATCGGCTCACGTCGAGGCCAAGGGCGCCCCCATGGGCATCGGCCTCGTCAAGCTCATGGGCCGCCAGTCCGGTCATATCGCCGTCGGGGCCGCCCTGGCACAAAACGACGTGAACATTGTCCTGATCCCGGAGGTACCCTTCGACCTGGAAGGGGAAAAGGGGTTCCTGAAGACCCTGGAAGACCGTCTGCAGAGAAGGAAACACTGCGTCATCCTGGTGGCGGAAGGAGCGGGGCAGGAACTGATGAGAAAGTCGGATACGCCCCTTGAAACGGATGCCTCGGGCAATCTCCGTCTCCTGGACATCGGAACATTTCTCCGGATGAAGATCGAGGAGCACTTCAAGAAAATCGGTGTGGAGATCAACCTGAAGTACATCGACCCCAGCTACATGATCCGCAGCGTCCGGGCCAACGCCGGGGACAGCATCTATTGCGGCGCCTTGGGACTGTACGCGGTCCATGCGGGAATGGCAGGAAAAACGGGCATGCTCGTCGGTTTGATGCGGGACGAATACATCCACATTCCCATTAAAATGGTCACCTTCGGCAAAAAGGTCGATACGGACGGCAACACCTGGCTGCGGGTCCTGGAATCGACGGGACAGCCAAACATGAAAAATGATGAATAAAATGCTTGCAATTTCCCCGGGGATGCTTTAGAAAGCGACACACCGAATTAAACAGGAGTTACGTCATGTCAAGAGTATGCGAGATTTGCGGAAAGAAACCCACTGTCGGACACAACGTCAGCCACGCGAATAATAAAACGAAGAAAGTCTGGTATCCCAATTTGCAGAATCTGCGCTGCATCGACAAGAAGACCGGCTCCGTGGCCAGGATCAAGGTGTGCACCCGTTGCCTCCGTTCCGGTTTCGTTACCAAGGCACTATAACCCCCCGCAGTAAGGGGATTCCCGGATCGTTCGGACGACCCCGTGGAGATAATCCATGGGATCGCCGACCAGGGACATGCCCCGGTCCATTAAATCTCTCATTCCCGCACAAGCTGATTCATTCGCCTCACTGAAACCGAATTTCTTCACATAAAATCCGGCGCGCTGTTTCATATCCACGAACCGCATCATCTTGTCCGCCGTGTAAAAATTCATGGCCCGATCCAGCGCTTCCCGGACGATGACGCCGTCGATTCCAAAGAGCCAGGCTAGAGTCCCTGTAAATTCAGTGATATAAAACCTGTCCGTCTGTTCCAGGGCATTCTGAAAAAGATCGATCAACGTCCGTCCCTCTTCACTTTCCCTCAGATAGATATCCACGCTGAGTTCGATGATCATGTGGGAGCGGTAAGCCGCTTCGATGCGGTCGACGGGAAGGCCGCAGGACTCGCAATAATCCATGATCGGCTTAACCAGGGGCTGCCCCGTCACATAGGCATACCCCCCGGCGTCCGGGTTGAATTCCGTCACGACTTCATCGCAAATCCTGCCGTGATGGGCAATATCGTCGGCCAGAAGGTGGAGTTGAACATAATGGGCTTTTCGGTGTTCCCGGGGAACCTGCCTGAACCGGGAAATGCGGTGGGTCATCGAGGCGTGAACGCTTCGGTGAATAGGCAGCAGATCGGGACAAATATTGTAGGCAAAGACATCCGGCGTTTTGATCTCCGACGGGTACCGGGTCAGAAGTTCCTTTAGAATCCAGGTGTGGGTAAGCATCAACATCTTTTAATCCTCGAGCCGCCCTCTGGGCAGCCCCTCTTTTCAGGGAAACGACCGCTGCCTGTTGGTAACCGTTCCACCGATTGCACCCGGCGTTAAGGTCTTTACCTCCGGCGACACGTTTTTATCTTTGCATGCTCTTTCAAAAGACGATCCGTTCATGGCGGACAGGAGACTTCCTCCATGCCGAAGGTCTTCCGCAGATCTTCCACAAGGCCATTGAAATCATCCAGGCACGTTTCGACAATGGAAATCCGCAGGCATCCCCGTTTGGGATCGACAGTCGTAACGGCGGCCATCCCCTCGTATCCTTCGATGATAAATTGTATGATGGCGATATCCTTAGAATTAACCAGATAATAGCGTTTGACCATCCCCGGGGCCGGTGTCTTATCCACCGCAGTTTCCATCTCCTGTTTCAGATCGCCTGTTTATGGCACTAGCATGTTGTAGAATGATAAGCAAGATGAAAAAGACCCGGCAAAGCCCTCCATGGTATGAGCCGGAAAGCTTGGAAACAAGATGAAGACACGGCTCCGTCCCTTTTGAAATCCGGGAACCCTTTTGATCTTGATGGTTTTTAAAATATAAAACCCTCGAAGGCTCAACACCTTTACCTTCGAGGGCTAAGGAGAGATAGCCGCTCTGCCGTATCGTCCCTGAGCTGGAGTCATGTCTTTTTACTTGGTCTTTTACGGGTGA
>CAZIPU010000020.1:12351-16817 GCA_964541005.1 uncultured Syntrophales bacterium
GCCGTATCGTCCCTGAGCTGGAGTCATGTCTTTTTACTTGGTCTTTTACGGGTGACGATCACCACGAAGACCCTGCGGTTCCTTTTGCTGTTACTCTCCTGGCCACATGACTCATTACGGGCATCGCAGCTTCTCTTTAGAACCAATTTAATTTCTTTATTGTTTTTGTCAATAGTAACAAAAGGGGCGGACAATAAGCACTTGCTTCCATCTAAGTGGTTATAATACCTAATATTTATTTTAATACGTCACGGAATAACGCCATTATCCCGCCGGAGAAATCCACCTCAAACCCGAATGGACCAGGCATCAAACAGCGACAAATAGCGCAGAATAAAATCCCGGCCCTCCGAGGTTCTTACCTTGAAATAATTGATCTCCGGCCTGCCCGGATCCGGGCCCCCTTCATACCAGCGATCCAGAATTTCGGAAACTTCCCGGCGCCGCCCTTCATATGAAAACGCCACGGGGCGTTCATTGATCTTGTAGCCGCTGTAGCACTCAACCCGGATCGGCCTGTAATGCATATCCGACTTACCCCTCTTTCGGATCAAACGAATCATCCAATAATTGCCTCAGTGAGGGCATGATATAGATGTCACTCAGATCGCGCCGTTTCAGAGCGCCGACCAGGATATGGATTTTTTCCTTGACCGACGCCTTCCTGTTGATGATCAAGAAATCCTCTCCCCTGATCCGACAATATCCCCCAGGACGAAAAGAGCCGTCCACCGTCAAGGATTCGTAAAGAATCTTCATCCCCAACCGTACGGCCAATTCTTCCAGATGCTTCAATGCCTCGTGATCGTTCATGAAACAATGTCACCTATTCACAAGAACTTTCCTGATGGGAAACCTTTAACCGGTTGAATTTCTCTCTGATCAAGTCGCGCCGGAAGTTCGGGCAGATCAACTCATGCACGGAACCTTCCTCAGCAAGAAATGCTTCATCTTTCAAGTTGGCGGTTTCAGTATAAAGAAAATCTCTCTTTATTCAACAAAACTATTGTATAAGAAACCCTGTGGATTACCGGGCAAGAATTTCCCACGCAAACACTCGGAGGTCAGACATGGACTTTAATGAAATCCTGGTCAAAAGGCGGGCCATCAGGGATTACCAAAACGAGGAGGTCTCTCTGCCAATTATTGAAGAAATTCTTCATGATGCCTGCCTTGCCCCGACGGCCCGTAATCTTCAGCCGTGCCGTTTCATCATTATCCGGGACCGGAATTTCATGAAGAGAATTTCCGATGAATGCAAGAAAAACCTCCTGGCCGATATCATCAACGATCCCGGATCACCGCTGAAGGATTACGAATCCAGGTTTTCCGACGAACAGTACAATATCTTTCATAACGCCCCCTGCGTGATTTACATTATCGGCCCGGCCGATACCCGGCTCATTGACGTGGATTGCGCATTAACGGCGGCCTATATCATGTTTTCCGCGACGTCGAGAGGACTGGGAACCTGCTGGATCGGACTGGGTGTCCATATCCGCAACCGGCATATCCTCGATGACATGGGCATGCCCGAAGACTGCCGTATCATCGCCCCGATCATCATCGGATATCCGGCGGAAATTCCCCCGGCCTCCGAGCGCCACGCCCCGGTGATCGTCAAGATTATTTAGATGGGATCAGGTCATGATTTTCGAAGCAATTGAATTCGCGGCAAAAGCGCACGCAAACCATTTCCGGAAAGGCACGAAGCTCCCCTATATTGTTCATCCGCTTCAGGTGGCCAAGATCCTCATAGAAAGTGATTGCCCCGATCACGTTGTCATTGCGGGGATCCTTCACGACACGGTCGAAGACACACCCGTCACGCTTGACGCAATTCGCCAGACATTCGGGGAAGAAATCATGAATCTGGTGAAAGCCGTTTCGGAACCGGACAAATCCGCGCCCTGGGAGCTGAGAAAAGCGCATACCATGGAGTCGCTGAAAACGGTTGCATCCGATGTCCTTTTTATTTTCCTGGCAGACAAGCTGGACAACATCAGGGCCATTAAGGAGGACTACGAAAAGGCCGGCGATACCGTCTGGGAAAGATTCAGAAGACCTTTTGAGAAACAAAAGTGGTATTACGAAACCCTCGCGGACATTTTCCGATCCAGAGCGGTCAACGATCAATATAAAGTTCTGACCCTTCTCTTCGATGAAAACGTGCAAACTGTTTTCAATAGGCAAGGCCATTGAAGACCATGTCGCTCACAAAAATCATCTCCGGCGGGCAAACCGGGGCGGACAGGGCCGCCCTTGATTTCGCCATCAGACACAACATTCCCCACGGCGGCCGGATACCCAAGGGCCGCCTGACCGAAGCGGGACGTCTTGCCGATTCATATTGCCTCCGGGAAATGCCTACCAGGAGTTATGCAAAAAGGACGGAGCAGAACGTTCTTGATGCCGACGGCACGCTCATTGTTTCCCATGGGAGATTAACGGGGGGATCCTTACTGACCAGGCAATGTGCCAAACGGCACAAACGCATCTGGCTCCATATCAATCTAAACCATTTCAGTGATTTATCCTGTGCGGCGAATGCCGTTTCAAAATGGATCCATAATCACGCAATAAAGGTGCTGAACGTGGCCGGCCCACGGGCAAGCAAAGACGCCGGCATTTACACCGGCGTGACGGATCTGCTGGAGAAGGCAATACCCGTGAACAGAACGATTGAAGTGGTCCTCTTTGATTTCGGCGGCGTGCTGGCGGAAGAAGGTTGGAAAGAAGGACTCCGGGTCATCGCGGAGGCCAATGGCTTGAACGGTGACGATTTTATTCGGACGGCTTCCGACACGATTTATGAGACAGGTTATATTCTCGGGAAAGGTTCTGAAAGCAGTTTCTGGAAAGCCTTGAGAAAAAAGACAGGCATCCGGGGAGATGATGCCGCTTTTATGCGTGAAATCCTTCCCCGGTTCATCCTGAGAAACCGGATGTTCGATCTGGTAAGGAGGCTCAGGTCGGCAAATCTGACGGTCGGCATTCTCAGCGACCAGACGGATATGCTGGACAAACTGAATGCCCGGTTCGACTTCTTCAAATGGTTCGACCATGTCTTCAACAGTTACCATCTGGGCAAGGGGAAACGGGATATGTCCCTGTTCGATGACATCGCCCGTACCTTAAAAACGGAACCCGACCGGATTCTGTTCATTGACGATGATCCCGGGCATATTGAAAGGGCAGGACAAAAAGGCTGGCAAACCATTTTATATGTCGAACCAAGCAGGTTTCAGGAAGAACTGGAAAGGCTGTTTCCCGGGGAAAGCTTCTTTCTCTCATGACCCTATAGATCGCATTGTATCTTTCCCCGGTCACGGGGAAAACCGCTTCCGAAGTCCTCCGCAACCCGCTTGCCGTTCTCCTGTCGCAAGTCAAAAATCGGATCATTACGTCGCGGAGTCGCAAATGCGCAATGACGGATCAATAAACCCCTTTCGGACAAAAGGGATATTTAGTATGATCAAAAAAAATCATGGTCCCATGTAAATGTCCCTTCACATTTTTTTTGACCTTGTTTGGACAAATGAAATGAACCGGGCACCTGCAAAAAGCCAATGGAATTTCCTCGCACTCGGCCTCTTCGGGATCGCAATGGGGGCTCTTGAGGCAATCGTTGTCCTCTACATCAGGCAGATCTATTACCCCCGGGGATTCGATTTTCCCTTAACGATGCTTTCCCCACAGCTGTTATCCGTCGAATGGCTGAGAGAAACGGCCACCATCATCATGCTGGCCGTTGTCGGAATCGTTGCGGGCAGAAACAATCTGCAAAGATTCGCGTACTTTCTCTATACCTTTGCCGTATGGGACATTTCTTACTACGCCTGGTTAAAAATTCTTTTGAACTGGCCGTCATCCTTTTTGACCTGGGATGTCCTGTTCCTGATTCCCGTTCCGTGGATCGGACCGGTGCTTGCTCCCGTCATCGCTTCGCTGACCATGATCCTGCTTGGCGGAACCCTCGTTATGCTGCAGGAAAAGGGCTTTATCGCAAAGATGACATTATTTGAATGGAGCCTGACCTTTCTGGGTGCCTTTATCATTCTGTATACCTTCACCTGGGATTATTCCCAAATCATTATCCGTGAATATATCCGTTCAGGTTTCGAAACATTTGGAAAAACGGGGCATTTATATGAGCTGATTGCACATTATAAACCGGCTCATTACCCTTGGCATTTCTTTGCTCTTGGGGAAATCAGTATTTTATGCGCCCTTGCTCTGATGTATAAACGGTCCTGGAAAGCCGTCCGGAATCACTGAACGGGCACGGGGATCAGCCGCTGATTCCGGAAGCCGCTTTTATTCATCAGATCATGGCCGGTTTTGGATTGACAGGCAACGCCGCCTTGTCCTATGGTTCCAGGCTGAAAACGATCTCTTCAGCACCGCTTTCCAAGGAGAATTGATCTATGAGGTTGACTCCCATTCTTTGCCTGCTGTTGCTTGTG
>CAZIPU010000020.1:16917-19093 GCA_964541005.1 uncultured Syntrophales bacterium
TCATGATCCAGACCCTGGCCCACAAGATGAAAAACCCGAAAAGCACGGGCGAATATCGTCCGGAAACGGATGAGCTGACCTGTGCGGAAAACCAGGAGGAACTGGGCGGCTACCTGGAAAAGCATCCGAACCGCGGGATGCCTTACGGCTTTCCGCCTCTCAAACAGGATGAGTTCGAAATCATCGCCGGATGGCTGGCGCAGGGCGCGAAAGGCCCCGACGCCGCCCGGCAGGCGGAACTGACCGCCCCAAAGGCCGGCGACGCCGCAGCCATCAGGCAGTGGGAAGCATTTCTGAACCATGATGATGCCAAGCACGCCATGACGGCGCGCTATCTCTACGATCACCTGTTCCTGGCCCATATTAAATTCGGCACCCCGACCAATGAGTTCTATGAACTGGTCCGTTCAAGGACCCCTCCCGGCCGGCCCCTGGATCTGATCGCCACCGTGCGTCCCTATGACGATCCCGGCGTCAAGCGGGTCTACTACCGTTTCCGGAAAATCCACTCGACCATCGTCCACAAGACCCACATGGTCTTTCATCTCAATGACGCGCAACTGCAGCGCTTCAAAGAACTTTTCATCCGTCCGGAGTGGCTGCAGCCCCCGCATCCGGTCGGCTATGACCCGATCGTGAGCGCCAATCCATTCGTGGCCTTCGAGCAAATCCCGCCACGGTCGCGCTATCTTTTTTTACTGGACAATGCCTACTACATCATTATGACCTTCATCCGTGGCCCGGTCTGCAAGGGACAGATCGCCCTCAATGTGATCGATGATCACTTCTGGGTCTTATTCATGGATCCGGATCATGATCTGAGCGTTTTGTACCCGGGTTTTCTGAAATTACACAGCGACAAGCTGCGGATGCCCATCGAGAAGGGAAGCGACCTGCGTATTTTCTCGGCACTGACCGATGCCTATCGGGAAGCGTCAAACGATTTCTACAAAACCCGGCAGGATTACTACGCCGCGCTGAACTACAACGGCCTGGGGTACGACGCCATCTGGAAGGGCAACCGGGCCGATGATGCGCCGGTTTTGACCGTCTATCGCCATTTCGACGGGGGATCTTCTCACAAGGGGGTGCTGGGGAACCTCCCGAAGACCCTGTGGGTACTCGACTATCCCCTTCTGGAACGAATCTATTACGCCCTCGTTGCCGGTTTTGACGTGTACGGCACGGCCGGTCATCAGTTGGCAACACGGCTCTACATGGACGACTTGCGCATCGAAGGGGAGAGTTATTTCCTGGATTTTCTGCCGCCGGAGAAACGGGAGGAAATCATGCAGTCGTGGTACCTGGATGTCGATCTCAAAAAGGTGCGCTATTATCCGTCCATCCTGCCGGCGAAAATATCCTTCACAACGGCGGATCCGAAGCGCGAGTTCATGGAATACGTGGTCAAAAAACACTTGCTGCCGTCTGCACAGATCGCATTCGATCCCGTGAACTACGTCCCCGCAGGGGAAAGCTATCCGCAAATACCCGCGAAATACGAAACCAGGGATGACTACCTGCGGGCGTTCATCACTCTTTCTCAGCCCGGAACGGCCTTCTTTTCCATGGCCAATGAACACGAGGCCAACCTGGCTTACATGAGAATCCGCCTGAAAAATGGGAAGGACATCGCAGGCTCCATCGTCATCAACCGCTGGCACGACAATGTCTCCTTCATGTTCGGCGAGGACGGCCGCCTCAATCCCGCCAGGGACAGCGCGAATTTCCTTCCCGGCCTGATCGGATCCTATCCGAACTATTTCATCGATGTCCGGGAAGAAGATCTGCCTGATTTCATCGACCTTCTGGCCCATTTTGAGAAAAGCCCAAGGGACCTGGAACGATTCGAAAAATACGGCATAAATCGCGCCGATGAGAGATTGTGGGAGACCTACGACTGGTTTCAGCAGCGGTTCTACGAAGAGGAACCGGTAGAGGCCGGCCTGTTTGACCTGAACCGGTATTATTACAAGGCCCGCTGAACGGCAAGGGAAGTCGCCCTGCCCTTTGCTGTGCGAAATTACTTCAGGTCTTCCTTCATCCGATCAAACTGTTCCTTCGTGATTTCGCCTTTGGCATAGCGTTTTTTGAGAATATCGAGGGCCGAGTCGGATTCCGGCGCGCCTTTCCTGTCTCCTGATGACATCAGTCTGACAAGAAGAACAATGCCGAC
>CAZIPU010000021.1:0-11999 GCA_964541005.1 uncultured Syntrophales bacterium
TTTTTCTTTCTCTTACCCTTTTTCATGCTGAGCGGTTTTGTCTTTCCCATCGCCAATATGCCCGAAGCGGCTCAATGGCTGACCTATTTAAATCCCATGAGGTATTTTCTTGTCATTATTCGTGGCATATTTTTAAAAGGTGTGGGTATTGAGATCCTGTGGCCCCAGTACCTGGCGCTCACCCTTCTCGGTCTGACCGTTTTCTCCGGGGCCATCGGGTTTTTCAGGAAGAGACTGGATTGAGGCGATACAAAAGATGTTTCTGAAAATAATCGACGACGGGCAAACCGTCCAAAAATGCCGGCAACAGTTTGTCCGGAAACTCCGGAGTTGTGCGGATGAAAAGATTCCCGTGAAACTGGGCCATATCGGTGCAAGCAGCGCCTCGAAAATCCTGTGGTCGGAGCACCTCGGGATCTGGATGGCCTTTGGAGAAGGAGAGAATCGGCACTTCAACCATGCCTTCGGTACAGGGAAACCACTGCCGGGCAATGTCCTGTCCGCCACCTGTGAAATCAACTTCCCCGCCTTTGGCATAGACCGGCGCATCGGCGGCGCTTTCGCCCGGGATCGGAAAGGCCAGATCTACGTCGTGCACCGCGGCAAAATCGGAG
The DNA here is from genome assembly GCA_964541005.1 of uncultured Syntrophales bacterium. Lineage (GTDB taxonomy): Bacteria > Desulfobacterota > Syntrophia > Syntrophales > JAAYKM01 > JAAYKM01. The sequence goes on from CAZIPU010000021.1 coordinate 615, forward strand.
GCGGACGACGGGGGGTAGGAAAATCGCTTTTTGACGCACACTATCGGGGCGTTTGGGCCCTCATGGAAGACGGAGAAATGGAAACCGTGGTCGCGGTCATCGGGGCCCTGAAATCAACACGATTCCCCCGGCAGCTTGCCCATTTTATCCACAAAATCGACCAGATAAAATCCCTGGCCGGCACCCCGTCCCCCCAAACCGTGTTGTCCTTTTCCGAAGTCTCCTTCCGCGAAGAATTCTCCGGGGCCAGACCGTGTGATTTTCATCGTGACATGGCAGGTTTGTGCGATCAGGGCATTGTCATCCGGGATCTCTTCCAGGCTTTGAAAAACAGAGGCTTCCGGGTTGCCAACGACGCCTTCCGCGACCTGTTCACCGTTGACGTCCAAGGACGGATTGCCGCCATTTTTCACATCAAAACGGATATTCTCCCGGCGAGTCTTCATGACGGTGTCACTCAGTTACTCTTACAAAGCTTGAACCTTCCCCGCCGGACCCGGCTCATTCTGGTCATCCCCGTTCTTCCCGGAGCGGATGTCCTGGCACGCGCCGGGAAATTCAATGTTGAGCCCCTGGTTTACCGATGGGAGGAAGAGAAAGCCCTGTTCCCGGACCTGGACAGTCTCTTTCCGGTCAACCCGCTTTTAATGGACGAAGGCCGTAGCAACAACCGATAGGTCCTTAATCGGACCGAAGAAGCGAACTGCATGCAAGAAGGCCGGTGCAGCTGAGAGATCCGAACGCCTTGCCGTTCACACCGGAGAGCCGTGCCGGATACTTTCCCGCGACCTGGCGACGGAGTTCCCGGATAAAAAGAGTGGCATTTTTGGGGGTTTTTTGTTACCCAAAAGTGTCTGACTTCCCACGGAAAACAACCGGATGGAAGAAGAAAAATCATCTTGGCCCAGGCACCTGTTGCCGGTGGGCACGATCAAATACAATTCAACAAGGAGTTCCTATGTTCCAGGAAAAAAACCCCGTTCAGTTCAGCGGCGCTTCAAAGTACGTGCTCGATGACGAACTGGCCCAGATCGTCAATATTTCCATGGCCCTCGAAATGCCCCTCCTGCTGAAAGGCGAACCGGGCACGGGCAAGACCATGCTCGCCCATGCCATCGCGGAAAGCCTGAAAATGCCTTTACTGATTCTCAACGTCAAATCGAGCATGAAACTGCTCGAGGCGCTTTATCAGTACGACACCCTGACCCGCTTGAACGACAGCCGGTTCGGCGATTCCAGTCGGGATGTCAGCAATATCGAGGCCTACATCAAAATGGGCAAGATCGGACAGGCCTTCACCACCGACACCAAGACGGTGCTGCTGATCGACGAAATCGACAAGGCCGACACGGACTTTCAGGACGATATGCTGGATGTCCTCGATCAGATGCAGTTCGATATCATCGAAATCGACAAGACGATCCGGGCGAAAAACCGCCCGGTCATCATTATCACATCCAATGCCAAGAAGGACCTGTCGGACCCCTTCCTGGGCCGATGCAACTTCCATCACATCGCGTTCCCCGATGCCGACATGATGCGCCGCATCCTGGACGTCCATTTTCCGGACCAGAGCTCGGAGGTGCTGAACGCCTGCATCGAAACCTTTTACCGCCTGCGGGATATCCGCGGCGTCGAAAAGAAACCGGCGACAAGGGAATTGATCAACTGGATCCGGGCCTTGAAGGCCGACCCCGACTTCAAACCCAAAGCCCTGGCGAAGGGCGTCCCTTACCTGGGGGTTCTGTTCAAGAAAAGCGGTGACATGGGTATCGTGTCGCAGTCCTTAAACCGCATGAGGTTCTAGGAGTCAGGGCGTGTTTGTGCAATTCTTTTATACCCTCCGGGAACGGGGCATCCCGATCACCCCGACCTCCTTCCTGCGCCTTCATAAGGCTCTCAGACTGGGCCTGATCACATCGATCGAGGATTTCTATACCGCCGCCCGCTCAATTCTCATTAAGAGCGAACGTTATTTTGACCTCTACGACCAGATTTTCGCCCATCATTTCAAGGGTGTCGCCCTGACGGATCCCGAAACGGTCGAACTCACGGAAGTGGCCCGGGCGCTTCTGGATGAATGGCTCAAGCACCCGGCACAGATTGCGGCGGCTCTGGGAGTCGATGAAAAACAACTCAAAAAAATGACACCGGAAGAGCTGCTCCGGTATTTCATGGACCGCCTCAAGGACCAGACGGAAGAACATCACGGCGGAAACAAGTGGATCGGCACCGGCGGAACCTCACCCGTCGGCCATTCGGGTTATCACCCCGGCGGCATGCGGGTCGGAGGGGTGTCCCGAAGCAAGTCGGCCATCAAGGTCGCCATGGAAAGACGATACCGGGACTATTCCCTGGACGGTCCAATTACGGAAGCCCAGATGGGGGAGGCCCTGAAGCGTCTACGCCGGATGGTCCCCCACGGGCCCAAGGATGTCGTCAACGTGGACAAGACGATCTACGAAACGATGCGCAACGCGGGCGAAGTGGAAATCGTCTTCGACCGGCGCCTGACGGATCGCCTGAAGATCATTCTCATGATCGACAACGGCGGCTGGTCCATGGACCCCTATATCGATATCGTCCAGACGCTGTTCAACTATGCCCGTTCCCAGTTCAAGGATCTGAAGATCTACTATTTCCACAACTCGATCTATACCTACGTCTGGTCGGATCCGCATCGCCGGTACAAGCCGGAGCCGGTGGAAGAATTCATCCGCAGGGACCCGGATACAAGGCTGATCATCGTGGGGGACGCCAGCATGGCCCCGTCGGAACTCATGCATCGCAACGGCGCCATCTACTTCGATCAGCGTGAGGTAATCCCCAGTATCGACCGGCTGAAATTTCTGGCGGCGGTCTTCCGCCATGCCGTCTGGTTGAACCCGCAGGCGGAAGAGGAATGGCACTACACCTGGACCATCGGCATCATCGAACAGATTTTTCCCATGTTTGAACTGAGTCTCGACGGTCTGGAAAAGGCAGTCAAACAACTGATGGCGCGTCATTAAATGCAGCGGGGGAAAATTAAAAACCGTTTTCTGAATGATTGTGGAGGCATGCATATGAGAAAGACAGTGATTCTATGTGTTTTACTGGTTCTGCTGACGGCCTGGACGGGAGCCCTTGCGGCGACCCCGCCGAAAGTCAATGGACAGCTCCCCGATATCACCCTGACCGCGTCCAAAGACGGCGTGGAGAAAGATTACCTCGGGTGGGGGTGGGGCAGTAAGTTCAAAATTCCCGAAATCAAGGCCCCTTATGTCCTGATTGAGATCTTCAGCATGTACTGTCCCTATTGTCAGGGAGAGGCACCCAATGTCAACAAGCTCTATGCGAAGATTCAGGGCAACCCGAAACTCAAGGACAAGATCAAGCTGATCGGCATCGGTGTCGGCAATACAGCCTTCGAGGTCAAGACATTCAGAACAAAGTATAAGATCCCGTTTCCGCTGTTTCCCGATGCGGATTATGTCATTCACAAACAGGTCGGCGAGGTGCGAACCCCCTATTTCATCGGGGTCAAGATCAACGCTGACGGCACCACCCGGGTCATCTACTCCCAACTTGGGGTTCTGGGTGATGTCGATCAGTTTCTAAGCCAGTTCACCACCCTGACCGATATGAAATAGGAGGTTCTGCCATGAAAAATGACTTCTCAAGGTTCCCGGCCGCCGTTGGGCTGGCCGTCCTGATCCTGTTTTGGACGGGGGGTGCCTTCGCCCTGTCCGATGCCTACAAGAATAATGTCTATAATCCGGGATTGCTCAGGCCCGTCGACAGCGTCCTGAAGGTCAAGGTGGGCCAAAAGGCCCCCGATTTCACCCTGACGGCCACGACCGGGGAAAAGGTGTCTCTCAGCCAGTTCCGGGGCAGGAAAAACGTCGTTCTTTCCTTCGTTCCCGCCGCCTGGACGCCTGTCTGTTCCGACCAGTGGCCGGGTTACAACATGGTCAAGGACATCTTCGACGACCATGATGCGATTCTTCTGGGCATTACGGTGGACAACATCCCCACCCTTTATTCCTGGACCAACCAGATGGGGCAGCTCTGGTTTCCCGTCCTGTCCGATTTCTGGCCCCATGGAAAGGTCGCCCGGACCTACGGTATCCTGAGATCGGACGGCGTCGCGGAACGGGCCCTGTTCATCATCGACAAGAAGGGCATCATCCGCTACATTGATGTCCATAATATCAATCAGCGGCCGCCTCTCGATGCCCTGGTGGAAGAGCTGGATAAGCTCCCGTAAGGCCGGATGGCTGCATGAAGGTTCACCCGGAACCACGCGGGAAGGAATCACCCGGTTTCGGTCAAGAATACGTGTTCGGGCCGACATGTGAGCATGGGGGTGTTCCCCTTCTCCCTGATGTCGTGCCGGAAGATTGGAGGGAATCCCGCGATAATGCATCGGATTCTTTCTCTCCTGATTATTGCACCTCTGACGTGGGCCTTCTGCACGCCCGCCCATGGGGATGGTTTCATCACCCGCCGGACGACGCACTTTATCCTGAACCACACCGCCCAGGATAAGGGTATTGCCGATCGGCTACTCCGTGAAATCGAGGAAATCAGGAAAAGAATCATCACCGACACGGGAAAGGATTTCCCGGGAGAGACGGTCGTCATCATTGCGCCCACCATCGAATCCTTTCAGAAACTTCAGGCGGGAAACGGGAAAATCCCCCTGTGGGCCGCAGGGGTTGCCTACCCGGAAGAAAACCTGATCATTTTGAGATCCCCCTTTTCCGTCAGGACCGGGCATCCGGATCTGATGCAAACCTTCAGCCACGAACTGACCCATATCGCCGTCGGCCGGGCCCTGTCGGGCAAGGAAACACCCTTCTGGCTTGCGGAAGGGCTGGCGATGTATGAATCCCGGGAATGGGATTTCTCACGGACGGCTGTACTCATCCCGGCCACCCTGACGGGGACCCTGATCCCCCTGAACCGATTGACGAAAGGGTTCCCTGCGGAAGGTGATCGGGCGGAACTCGCCTATGCGGAGAGCTTCATGTTCGTCTCCTTTCTGATCAACCGGATCGGTCAGAATGCCTTTCAACGTTTTATTCTCGATTACAGCGATCACGGGGATACCGAGGGAGCGCTCCGCCGGGCGACGGGCCTTTCTTCACAAGAACTCGAACAAAAATGGCTTCTATACCTTAAATTACGCATTTCCTGGTTTCCGGTCATCACGAGCGCAACCACCGTGTGGTTTGTCGCAACCATCATTTTCATCACCGGCTACATACGAAAACGAAAACATGGCCTGACCACCCTCAAACGCTGGGAGGAAGAAGAAGGCCAGGAATATGAACCAAAAGAACAGTGAGGTGTTATCATGGGATTCAAATGCGGCATCATCGGTCTTCCCAATGTCGGGAAATCAACTATTTTCAACGCTTTAACGGCAGCCTGCGCGGAAGTGGCCAATTACCCCTTCTGTACCATCGAACCGAACATCGGCATGGTCCCCGTTCCGGACAAACGGCTGGAGGCCATCGCCCGGTTGATCAACCCGCAGAAAGTCACCCCGACGGCGATGGAATTTGTCGATATCGCCGGCCTCGTCAAGGGGGCAAGCCGCGGCGAGGGGCTGGGAAATAAATTTCTCGGCCACATCCGCGAAGTGGACGCCGTGGTTCACATTGTGCGCTGTTTCGAGGATACCAACGTGGCCCACGTCGACGGCTCCGTCGATCCCGTAAGGGATATGGATATCGTGCAGATGGAGCTGATCCTCGCCGATCTGGACACCATCGAGAAAAGAATTGAAAAAACGGATAGACTTGCAAAAGTCGGCGACAAGGCGGCCCGAAAATCCATCGAGGTATACCATCTGATCCGGGAAGGATTAGGAAAGGGCATCCCCGCCAGCCACCTCCACCAACATGAGGATTTCGACGAGGCCATCCGGGATCTGCATCTGCTTACAGCCAAGAAGATGCTCATCGTGGCCAATATCAGTGAAGCGATTTTGAAAGGAGACGGGGGGATCCTGCGGAAACTGGAGGAAAAGGCTGCCGCGGAAGGCTCCCGGGTCGTTGCCATCTGCGGTGACCTGGAAGCGGAAATCTCCGAATTACCCGCCGATGAGCGGGCCGATTTCCTGAAGGACATGGGGTTGCAGGAATCGGGACTGGAAAAACTCATCCATGCCGGTTATGACCTCCTGGACCTGATCACCTTCTACACGACCGTCGGCACCGAACTGCGGGCCTGGACCATTCCGCGAGGGACCAGAGCACCCCAGGCCGCAGGGAGAATTCACACCGACATGGAAAGAGGATTTATTCGGGCAGAAATCGTTCATTACGACGATTTTTCCCAACTGGGCGGCATGAACGCCGCCAGAGAAAACGGCCGCATTCATTCCGAGGGAAAGGATTACATCATCCAGGACGGAGACATCGCCCATATTCGTTTCAATGTCTGATAAAGGAGCCGGTCGTCAGAGGAGAACCGGTCGAGACTTTAAAATAAAAAAAGGTGGATGGCAAAAGGGGGGAACCAAAAAACCATCCACCTATATGATACTGAAAAGGATATTGGGGTAAATCCTCTTCAGATTGGCCATAAGGGGGGGGGCGGTGGACGGAAAGGAGAGTTAGGGAACCGTCCACCTGTTTTATCCGTTTGACCAATCACGCGGCACCCGGGAAATACCCCGTGTTGTTCGCCGCCGTTTCCTTATCAAAAATCTCTTGAAACCAATTTCAGGATGACAATTTGTTTCTTTATAAGCAACAAGAGTGCCAATTCGCAATTATCGTCCGTCCGGCTAGACGATAATTAAGAAATCATGTCCTATATTGCAGTTAATATATTGATTCCATACGATATATTATTTTCATCAAAAAGAGCCTTTGCGCCGTTTCGATCCTTCTCTCTGCCCCTCCGGCGCAGGGCATGAGCGCACTATTCGTGCATATTTCGCACAAATTCGGGAGATCCGGCGCTGAGGCGCCTCAGCAAGGCGATTCAGAGCAATGTGCATATTCCACACAATAGTGTGGTTTGCGCACAAATTCGCTCAAGAAGCTCATTTTTCAGGATGATTGATCGTGAAGCCGTTTTTGTTCACGAATTAATTTATAACGTGAAATCCCGAGCAGCTTGGCCGCCTGGGTCTGATTGCCCCGGGTTTTGGTCAGGGCCTGGGAGATGATTCTGGACTTGATTTCATGGGTGAGTTTTGCCGTAACCGTATCATAATCCGAAACATCGAGTTCGGATGGCGCAAACAGTTCTATCTGGGAAATAGGGGGAAAGGAAATCCTGCTCTTGTTTTGCCCGACACTGTCTCTGAGTTCCACCGGCAGATTCTCCGGCGTGATGATGGAATTCGGGTTCTGGAGAATCATGACCCGTTCCATCAGATTCTTCAATTCCCGGACATTGCCGGGCCAGGCGTAGGCAAGCAGGACCGCTTCCGCATCCTTGCTGAATCCCCGAACCCGTTTCTGGAATTTTCTATTAAATTCGTCGATATAGAACCGGGCCAGGATCAGAATGTCCTCCCCCCGTTCCCTCAGGGAGGGCATCCGAATCGGCACGACGCTGATCCGGTAAAACAGGTCTTCCCGGAACGTCCCTTCGGACACCATGCGGGTCAGATCCCGGTTCGTCGAAAAGATGAAGCGGATATCGATGGGGATGTTATCCGTCCCCCCCAACCGTCGGATGTAGCCGTCTTCGAGCATGCGCAGGAATTTCGCCTGAAGATGGATACTCATTTCGCCGATTTCATCAAGCAGGAGGGTACCGCCCTTGGCCGCCTCCAGCAGACCCGCCTTTCTCTTTTTGGCATCCGTAAAAGCCCCGGCTTCATAACCGAACAATTCACTCTCCAGAAGGGTGCCGGGAATGGCTGCACAGTTGATATCGATAAAACGCTTTTCCCGGCGGTTGCTCTGATTGTGGAGCGCCCGGGCAATCAGTTCTTTCCCCGTTCCGCTTTCGCCCTGGATCAGGACACTGGTATTATGGCCGGCAATTTCCTCGATCACGTGAAACACCTGCAGCATTTTTTCCGACTGGCCGAGGATATTGTGGAAACCCAGGAGGATGTTTTCCCTTTCCTTCAGTTCTTCCACCTCCGTCTTGAGGGACTGGGCTTCAAGGGAAAGCATGGAATGCATGATGGCGTTGTCATAGGATGTTGCCGCATCCTGTGCCAGGATATCGAGCACCTGCGTCTGGTCGGATGAATAAGATCCCGTCTTTTTGGCCAGATAAAGGACGCCGCGAAATTTATCCTTGACGTTGAAAGGAACGGCGATTTCGGATTCATAGCCGGGAAAGATCGGTTCCCCCTCCGGAGACGGGTGCTGCCGGATGGTAATGGTATTGAGTTCCAGAGACTTCTTGATGATGCTCTTCGCAATCTGCTGTTCGTAGATGCCTTTTTCGTCGATGAAGATTTCCTCCCCGAACGTGACGAGACTCCGATTTTTCTCCATATCCAGGAAATACACCATCACCTTGTCGCAATGGGTGATGAGAACCGAACTTTTCGTCAGGATATTCAGGATGTTGTTGTCCAGCGAATGCCGGGCGTTCATCTCGGAGACGGCCTTTTGCAGGACCACCAGCTGCCTGATTTTCTCGGCGTTGGCCTCGAAAAGCCGGGCATTGTGGATGATAATGCCCATCTGGTTGGCAAACGTCAGAAAAAGATTGATTTCTTCCGGGTAGAATTTGGTCATCTCCTGGCAGGAGGCGGCCATGGTCCCGATGATTTCGTCGCCGATCTTGAGCGGTGCACAGATCATGGAACCGTTGCTGTAGACCTTCGCCAGCATCCTGTCCATTTCCGTGATCCGACCATCCGCAGAGGCATCTTCAACCGCCATGGGTTCACCGGATATGGCCACCTTGGCAACAACGCAATCGTCGTTTTTGACATCGATCGCCATGGAAAAGGCCCTTTCCGCCTCTTCCGGACTGTAATTCTTCACGACCTGGGTTTCGAGGTATCGCTTGGATTCGTCGAAAAGACGGATATTACCGATGCGAAAACCGAGGGTATCCGCTACCTCATCAAGGATTTTCTTCAGGATTTCGTTCAGACTTCTCGGCTCGATAACGAAGGTGCTGATCCGGAAGATACTCTGGAGGAGCTTATCCTTGTCGAGGATGGGAGCAGCCCTGACCGCATCGTCTTGTTGACTTTGTTCTTCCATCTGAACCATTACCTCTTGAGGTTTTCAGAAAGCCCCTTTCACCGTCAACCCTTGTCGTAGGCCAGAAACTGCATGGAAAAGACGGCCCGCCCCTGGGTGGCGGACCGCAGGTCCGTCGAATAACCGAACAGCGATTTCAGAGGAACCCGGCAGCGGATCTCGCTGACCGCTCCTTTCTGCGCAATGGCCTGAACCTCCCCATGCCTGGCGTTGATATCCCCGATCACATCTCCCATGAAATCCGCAGGAGTGACAATATCAACCATCATAATGGGTTCCAGAAGGACGGGATCAGCCAGGCTGCAACCGTCCTTAAAGGCTGTCGAAGCGGCAATCTTGTAGCCCATGGGTGTCGATTCCCCTTCCCGGATCGAACCACCGGCGACCGTCACCTTCACATCCACCACGGGGTAGCCGCTCACAACACCACTGGAAGCGGATTCCTGAATTCCTCCTTCAATGATTCCGTGATACTCTTCCGGAATCATCGTTTTATCGGCGTTCCAGACAATTTCAATGCCGTGCCCCCGTTCCAGGGGCTCCAGAATCAGTTGCACATGGCCGAAATGCTTCTTGTCTCCCAGTTCCCGTTCGAAGCGTCTCTCGATCTCGACCCGTTTCTGGATGGTTTCCCGATAGACCACACGGGGCCGTCCCACGTTCACGTGGGTATTGAACTCCCGGATCAGGCGGTCCAGGAGAATCTCCAGGTGGAGTTCACCCATGCCGGAAATAATCGTCTGGGCCGTATCGTCATCGTATTTAACCCGGAGGGTCGGATCCTCCTCCAGTAACTTGGCCAGGGCAACGGTCAGTTTTTCCTGATCCGCCGGTGTTTTTGCCTCAATGGCCTGACTGATGACGGGTTCATAGAACTCAATCCTCTCCAGAACAATGGGATGGGCTTCGTCGCACAGGGTATCGCCTGTCGTGGTTTCCTTCAGGCCCATCACGGCGACAATATCCCCCGCCGCCGCCTGGTCGATCCGTTCCCGTTTGTTCGCATGCATTTTCAGGATGCGGGACAGTTTTTCCTTTTTTCTCTTGACGACATTGTAGATATCTTCATTGACCTGAATGCGACCCGCATAGATCCGCAGAAAGGTAAGCTTCCGCCCTTCGTCCATCATGACCTTGAAGGCCAGCGCGGCCATAGGCTCTTTTTCGCTGCTGAGGCGTATTTCCTCCTCGCCTGTCACGGGGTGATGACCCTTTACCGGGGGAACATCCTCCGGTGAGGGCAGATAATCGACGACGGCGTCCAGAACGGGCTGAACACCCTTGTTCCGCAGGGCGGTACCACACAGCACAGGCACAACCTGAAGGGACAGGGTCGCCTTACGGATGGCCGCCACGATTTCCCCTTCCGTCAGATCCGTACCTTCGAGATACCGGGTGGCGATATCATCGTCCACTTCCGCCAGGGCCTCGATCATCGCCTCCCGCTGTTGTTCCACGTCGTCCTTCAATTCATCCGGCACATCCGACACGTCGTAGGATTCCCCCAGATCACGGTCGTTCCAGCAGAGTACCTTGCGCCGGATCAGGTCAATTGCGCCTTCAAATCGTTCTTCCACGCCCAGGGGAATCTGAATGGCAAGGGGAACGGAGTGGAATCGATCCTTCATCATGCCGATCGTACCCCAGTAGTTGGCACCGATCCGGTCCATCTTGTTGATGAAGGCTATTTTGGGGACACCGTATTTGTCCGCCTGATGCCAGACCGTTTCCGATTGGGGTTCGACACCGCCGACGGCACAGAATACAACGACCGCGCCGTCCAGGACCCGCAGGCTCCGTTCCACCTCCATCGTGAAATCGACGTGACCCGGCGTGTCGATCAGGTGGATTTCGTGCTGGTTCCAGTCGCAACTGGTCACGGCAGACATGATCGTAATGCCCCGTTCCTGTTCCTGGGGCATCCAGTCCATCACGGCCTCGCCGTCGTGGACTTCTCCCATCTTGTAGGATTTTCCCGTATAGTAGAGAATCCGCTCGGTCACCGTTGTCTTCCCCGCATCGATGTGGGCGATGATCCCGATATTCCGGATTTTTGACAGTCTTGATTTGGGAGCCATTCCCTTACCTCACTGGTCGGAGACGATCTCAGATATTCCTGGATCCTTCAACGATCAGGTCTTTCTCCATGTGAAAGGCCCCCTGGACACTGACATGGCCCTTGATCGAATCGATCGGTTTG